>CAYJBW010000006.1:0-27054 GCA_964368255.1 uncultured Christensenella sp. | reverse complement strand
GAGTATAATATGAGAAAAGTACACATTAAGTCTAGTCAAGATTATGTTGAAGTGGCAACCGTTGACGGCAAAACATTTTTAAGCGCAGAATATATGGAGAGTATAATATGAGAAAAGTACACATTAAGTCTAGTCAAGATTATGTTGAAGTGGGAATAACCATTGACGGCATTTTAGAGCAGTTTTACAAGCTAGATAGAGAACTACTTACTGGCTCGGTAATACTAGGCAAGGTAGACACAGTAAGGAAGGCGGTAGGTATATTTGTCAACATTGGACTGGACAAGAACGGGCTTTTGCCATACAGAGAAGGGCTAAAAACTGGCGATATGATATGCGTTCAGGTTACTAAAGAAGGGGAAGGGGACAAAGGTTGTCAACTTACCGAAAAAATCACCTTAGCAGGCAGATTTGTGGTGCTAAACGATATAGGCGAGTGGAAATTTTCTCAAAAAATAAGTGAAGATAGAAAGTCAGAACTAAGTAGTTTGATAGAAAGTAACGACATTGGCTTTATTTTCCGTTCTTCTGCTCAAAATGCTAGCCTTAATGATATAGCGGAAGAAATGCAAAAGCTAATAGGTCGCTATGAAGATATTCAACTTAGAATAAAAAACAACTACAAAATAGCCTTTGTATATGTGGATAGTTGCGAAGAAATAGCCCAAAGATACGCTTATTCTGACAAGGAAATAGTACACGGATTTGACGAAATTATTGACCAACTAGATGTTATGTACCAAAGAAAAATAGAAATTGACGGAGTGGAGCTTGTATTTGACAAAACCGAAGCTATGATGGTGGTTGATGTTAATAGCAAAAGGTATAACAGACAGTTCGGTGATGCTAACAAAACTAATTTTGAAGCAAATTGTGTGGCGGTAAAGGAACTAGCACGGCAACTAAGATTACGCAACATTGGTGGCATAATAATGGTTGATTTTATCTCTTTAACGAATAAAGAAGACAAGCAAAAACTTTTGGAGCTTATCAAAGAAGAATGCAAAAAGGACAATGTAATGGTAAAGGTGGAACTTATCGAAAGTTTGAGTCTATTTGCCATAACAAGGAAGCAGAGATATACTTCATTATAAATAATTTTCCGACAATATTATATAATTTTTTATTAGCGCCAAGCTTTATACTTTAGTTTATGAAAAGAGCTTTTTTTCTAATTGGTGTTTTTTTGCTAACTAGTATTTTTTGCATTCCGATTGTGCCTACTTGCGCACAGTCGGTTGACACCCCTTATGTGGTGGTGGGGGAGCAGCTTTGGTTGCTGAGCAAGGACAGCGGACAAAAGCTTTTTTTGTTGCCAGAAAGTTATTATGCAAAAATAGATAATATTGACGAAAACTATTATTATGTGACCTTTAACGGTGTTAGCGGTAAGGTGGAGAAAGCAGGGACATCCACCATCGGCTACCACACCGAAGCGGAAGGCACTTTGCAAGAACTTAGGGTGGATACAAAGTATAGTATATTTACGCAAATTAAGTTAAAAAGCAGTATGGAAGGGGCAAGCAGTGATATACCTGTTCCAGTGGACGGAAGTTTAATTTTTATCGGCAAGTACTTAGCAGCGGAAGACTGGTACTATGTGAAGTATGACAACCTTTATGGGTACATTAAAGCGGAATTTACCAATAAAAAAACTTTGGAGATTAGTATCTTTATTCCTGCGGTCAAGCCCATTGACCCGTCTGGCGGAAGTACAATTGATAATGAAGACCAAAACAATAAGGTAATAAAAATTTTGGTAATAACGGGACTGAGCGTTGTGCTAATAATAATTCTTGTAGTACTTTTTCGCCCCACCAAAAGCAACAAACATAGGTATTATTACGAAGAATAATATTGTGATTATATAATAGTTATGATATAATAAATACCTATGAAGCGTGTAAGAATTTGTTTAATTATTATCATTATTTTGCTTGCTGTTGTCCTTTGGGGCTGTAGCGATGCTTCTTCATTAAAATTTTCTTCGGAAAGTTATACAGTGCAAAGCGGTATTAGCTTTGTGCCAAACATAAAGATTTTTCCCCAAAAAGCTGATTATCAAATAGTTAGCGATAATAATAGCATAGCTTCGGTGGAGAATAATATAGTATCCGCCAAGAAAGAAGGTGTGGTAACGCTTACTATTAGTTCTGGCAAAAAACAAGACACGGCAACGCTTTATATTTTGGACGAGACGGACTTTGTATCTACCGATATAATCATAAAAGATGTATTTTATATAAGTTTTGTGGCGACCAATTTCCAAATAGCTAGTCTTGAGAGCGAAGTTATTCAGACGGTGGCGGCAATTGAAGGCAATATCCTTAATGTGTCTACTCCTTATGTTAAGGGCTATGCAATAAACGGTTGGTACACAGACAAAGAGTGTACCAAAAAGTTCGATACGAACACAATTATTAGCGGAGCTTTTCGGCTGTACTGTTACCTTACCGAGCAAATGAACTCTTTTATTGTAGTCAACAAGCTAATAACGGGCATAACTTATGATAATTTGGAATATTCCGTGCTAGAACTACCGAGCAAGGAAGACAATGGCAACGAAATAATAGGTATTGGCGATAACGCATTCAAGAATGACATTAAAATAACCAAAGTAATTGTGCCAGATAATTATACCATCATAGGTGTATCCGCTTTTGCTGGTTGTACCAATCTTGAAGAAGTTACTTTAGGGAGGGCAAGCAAACTAAAATACATTGGCACCAATGCTTTTGGCACAGTTACAAAGGACAATAAGGAAGATGCTTGTAGCAAATTAAAAACTATGTCTTTGCCTAGCACAGTAGAACAAATAAGCGCCTTTGCCTTTTATAAGTGTACTGCGCTTACACTAACAAATATTCCGTCATCCTTAGTTGAGATAACTCAATTTAGCTTTTATGGTACCCAAATAACCAGTATTGATTTAACCAATGTGGAAGTAATTAGAGAAGGAGCATTCGCATTTTGTTCCAAACTAACAGCGGTAAGTAATGCAAGCAATGTCATTTATTGTGATAAAGAAGCTTTTGTAAGCGCAGGTTTTTATTTGACAGCATACAACAAATATCACTTTGGTACGGGTGGCAGAAAGGATACAGACGCAATATTCTATGCAGATACTATTTTGATTGGGTGTTACCCAAACTTTGGTTCTTTCATAGGCTCGGGCAAGGTAAAAATTGACAGCAAAACAACACTTATTGCTAATGAAGCTTTTCTTAGTGAACAGTTGACAGAACTTACTATCAATATTGATACACCAATATCTAAGCAGGTAATAACGGACGGTAGTTATAACTTTTTAGGTAAAAATGTGTTCAATAGTGGCAAAGGTGTAAGCATTGTTGTGGGAGAGAGTGAGTATAGCAAGTATCAAGACCGCTACGATGTGAAAGAGCAAGACTACAATGAGCAAATCTGCACTCAAGAAATTATTACAATAGTGGGCGGTGACAATGAGTACCAAATTAACTGGGGCACACACACTTTGTTAAAGTTCGTTAGGAACGGCACCGCATTTTATCACTACGATAAGTTCACACCATCGACAAAGGGAACTCCGCTTAGAATTGATATAGGCGAAGTTATGGGAGAACGCACCAACTTTGACAGAATAAACAGCAATGCGCTTAACAGTATTGCTAATTTGACAACGCTAGACCTTTACAAACCCCTTAGCATAGCATATATGGCGATATCCAACTGTAAAAGTCTAAATGACATAGATTTAACGCACACGGTAAATTTAACCGTGCTGGAAAACGCAAATAGCATACAGTTTAGCTCCCTCAAAACAAATGGCAGTCTACCGCTTTGCAAAGTGTATGTAAAAGAAAGTGACTATAATGCATATCGCTCACTTTGGCAGAAACATAATACAGCTTATAATAGTTTAGAAAAAAGGGTATAATTGTTTGGTTGTGCGGTAGTTATTGCTTGTGCAAGGCTTTTTTAATTTACAAAATTTAGGAGATGTAGTATAATAACTCGTATTCTAACTAAGAAATTATAAATTTTTAAGGAGGTAATAAAAATGATTTTGAAACCACTTTTTGACAAAGTCGTTATTAGGCAGGAGGAAATGAAGGATGTTACACCTAGTGGAATTATCCTTACAGGAAGCGCTAAGGAAAAACCCACTATGGCATCCGTTGTTGCAGTAGGTCCAGGCGGAATTGTCGATGGTAAAGAAATAATAATGCAAGTAAAGGTTGGCGATAAGGTGCTATTTTCTAAGTACGCAGGTACAGAATTTAAGCTAGATGACGAAACGGTAATCATTATCCGCCAAAGTGACATTTTAGCTATTGTAGAATAATTAAGGAGGAAATAAATATGGCAAAACAATTTAAGTACGCAGAAGAAGCCAGAAAGGCATTAGAAACAGGAGTAGATACCATTTCTAACATAGTAAAACTAACACTTGGTCCAAAGGGACGCAATGTGGTATTAGAAAAGAAATTTGGTTCTCCGCTAATTACCAATGATGGTGTTACTATTGCAAAAGAAATAGACCTAAAAGACCCCTTTGAGAATATGGGCGCACAACTTATTAAAGAAGTTAGCACGAAGACTAACGACATTGCTGGTGACGGCACAACAACAGCAAGTGTACTTGCTCAAGCTATTATTAAGGAAGGACTAAAGAATGTAGCTGCCGGAGCCAATCCTATGGCACTAAGACGGGGCATACTAAAAACTTCAGAAATTGCCGTTGCTGAGCTAAAGAAAATAAGCAGAGAAGTTAGCGAAAAGAACGAAATTGCTAGCGTAGCAAGCATATCAGCAGGGGATGAAACAATTGGCGAGCTAATTAGCAATGCTATGGACAAGGTCGGCAAAGACGGTGTTATTACCGTAGCGGAAAGCAAAACAATGCTTACAGAACTAAGTGTTGTAGAAGGTATGCAATTTGACCGTGGTTATGCCAGTCCATATATGGTAACAAACACAGACAAAATGGAAGCGGAAATGGAAAATCCCGTTATACTTATTACCGACAAAAAAATATCTTCCATTCAAGAACTTTTACCCCTACTTGACCAAGTAATTAAGGGCGGATTTAAGCTCTTTATCATAGCAGAAGATTACGAAACAGAAGCGCTAGCAACTATCGTAGTCAACAAAATTAAAGGTGTACTAAACTGTGTAGCAGTCAAAGCGCCCGCTTTCGGTGACCGCAGAAAGGCGCAATTACAAGATATTGCCGTACTAACTGGCGGTATTGTTATTAGCGAAGAAACAGGACTTGACCTAAAAGAAGTTACCATTGACCAATTAGGCAGAGCCAAAATGGTTAAGGTAAGCAAGGACTACACCACAATAATTGACGGATATGGCGACAGCGAAGAAATAAAGAACAGAGTAGCAGCTATTAAGCGTGAACTAAGTGAAAGCACAAGCAGTTATGACAAAGAAAAGTTGCAAGAAAGATTGGCAAAACTTGCTGGCGGAGTAGCTGTAATCAATGTTGGCGCAGCGACAGAAGTGGAAATGAAAGATATTAAGCTTCGTATAGAAGATGCTCTTTCCGCCACTCGCGCAGCGGTAGAAGAAGGAGTTGTTCCCGGTGGCGGAATTGCCTTGCTTAGCATAATAAACGGCGTGAAGGCTTATGCAGATGCCTTAGACGGTGACGAAGCTACTGGCGGAAGGATTATACTCAAAGCCTTAGAAGCTCCCGTTAGACAAATAGCGACTAACGCTGGCGTAGACGGCGGAGTTGTAGTAAACAACATTCTGGTAGCAAAGCAAGCTAACTATGGCTATGATGTTGCTAAGGACAAGTATTGCGATATGATAAAGGCTGGCATTCTTGACCCAACTAAGGTTGCTAGAAGCGCGTTGCAAAACGCAGCATCTGTTGCGGCAACTCTACTAACAACGGAAGTACTTGTATCGGATATTCCCGAACCTACTCCACCTCCAATGATGCCAGGTGGCGGAATGGGAGATATGTATTAAGCATATATTAAAATCTAAATTAAGCGTGTATTATAAAAAATATGCATTAAGTAGGTATCAAAAGTATGTGTTAGGTATACATTAAAAAGTCTTTATTTAACAGTTATAAAAAATGTATGCTTAGTGTATGTTGAAAAGTAAGCATCAAGAAAGGGCGGTAAAATAATTTACCGCCCTAATTTTTTTGTTAGTTTATTATATATCCCAGTAAAACGGCACAGCATCACTAGGCATTTTCCAGTCGCTTCTAGGCGACAAGGATACGGAACCTACCTTAACCCCGTCAGGCATACAGTTTCTTTTGAACTGGTGGAAGAAAAACCTTTCTAAGAATATTTTTAACCATTTTTTTATAGTTTCTTCGTCAAAATCCCCATTAAATGTGTTTTTTGCTACAAGTAGCAATTTTTCTGCGGAGAAGCCCATACGGATAAAGTGGTACAAAAAGAAGTCATGTAGGATATAAGGTCCAACAATTTCTTCTGTTTTCTGAGATATTTTGCCGTCTTTTGCTGGCAACAATTCTGGACTGACTGGAGTATCCAAAATATCTAATAAAATGTCTTGTAGCGCAGTGCTATTTTGAGCTTCATACTTAACCAAGTGCCTAATTAGTGTTTTGGGAATGGTAGAGTTGGTGGCATACATTGACATGTGGTCACCATTAAATGTTGCCCAACCAAGCGCAAGTTCACTTAGGTCGCCTGTTCCTAGCACCAGCACATTATGTTGATTAGCAATATCCATAAGCACTTGCGTTCTTTCGCGCGCTTGAGCATTCTCATAGGTGGTATCCGTATTAAGCGCATTGTGTTCGATGTCAGAAAGGTGTTGCAGTACGGATTTTTCTATATTTATTACCTTAAAAGTTACCCCTAAGGAAGTGGAGAGCTTGCTTGCGTTGTCGAGTGTGCGACTTGTTGTGCCAAAGCAGGGCATAGTAACCGCAATTATGTCGGACATGGGGCGGTTAAGTAGTTTCATAGCTCTTGCTGCGATAAGAATTGTCAGGGAACTATCCAACCCACCGCTTATACCTAGCACAACGCCACGCGCTTTGGTATGTTCAAGTCGCTTCTTTAGCCCCATTGCTTGAATGGTAAGTATTAGTTTTGCTCGACTGCTCAGTTCTTCAATATCGGTGGGGACAAAGGGCGTTTTTTCGTACTGCCTAGTAAGCGCTACTTTGTCACATTTCATATCAAAATCAATATAAAGATAATCTTTATTGTTACTATCTTGATAGTGAAAATGCTTGCTTCTCTCAAAGGATAAGAACTTGACATCAATTTCGGTTGTGATAACACCGCTATCAAAAAGGTTGCTTTCGCACAGTATTTTGCCATTTTCCGCAATGATATTGTGACCGGAAAAGACCATATCGGTGGTACTTTCGCCTTCTCCTGCGTTGCAATAAATATATCCAGCCTTTAGCCTTGAGCTATGGCTCTTAAGCGTATCTTGGCGATAAGTAGCTTTGCTTACGCTTTCACTTGACGCGCTAAGATTGGCAATAATTGTTGCGCCATTTAGTGCGTGCAAGGAAGAAGGGGGCGTTGCCACCCATAAGTCTTCGCCTATCTCGCAAGCCACACAAAATTCTGGTAAACTAAGAGAGCGAAGTATTATGTTTTTGCCGAAAGGATACTCTATACCCTTTATTAGCACAGTAGAATTGTCACTGGGCGCCCCGCAAAAATGTCTTTTTTCGTAGTATTCCGAGTAATTAGCAAGATAAGTTTTGGGAATAAAAGCAAGTATTTTGCCTTGATAAAGTACGGCGGAAGTATTATAAATTCTGCCACCTTTACGCAAGGGCATACCGACAAAGATAAGCATATCAACATTTTTGGTGGCCTTACAAATGGCAAAAACACCGTCAATGCTGTCGCTAAGGAGTTTGTCAAAATAAACTAGGTCGCCTACAGTGTAGCCAGTAATGCCGAGTTCTGGTGTAACAAGAACCTTAACGCTCTGTTTTTGGGCGCACTCTATTACTGAAAGCAAACTTTCTACATTATGTTTTACATCTCCTACAAGAACTTTGTGAGTACCTGAAGCAACCTTGATATAGCCGTTATTCATATTCACCTCTAACTATAGTCTTCCTAATTAAATACATTATATAACCATTTTGTGGTAAAAGTAAAGAAAACAATTACCATGCTTAAAAACATTTGGATAAAAACTAATTTTTATAAGAAAAAATATATTTTTGCTATATTGACACTTAAATATAAATAATCTAAACTAAAGGTATAACGCAAAGGGAGAATATATCATATGAAAAAAATAACTTTTATTGCTTTTGTAATTATGATTTTGTGTTGCGTACTCCTTTTTTCTGCCTGTGAAGGACTTACGGAGTATCTAAAAACTGCGGTATGGCCTTATTCTGATGACGGCGAGCAAGAGATTAAACTGAATTTTGTGGCATTTACTACCAGTGGAGAAGCAGGCGGTGCTTTTGAATGGCGCTTTAACTTTGTCAGCGAAGAAAAGAATGTTACTTTGTACTTATTCTTAGAAAAGAAAGCAGAAGGAGAAAAGTTTAAGTGCGCATTTACTGACAACCAAGTAAATTATGCTTATCTTGCTCTTGGTGACGATAAATATTTCATTAACCAAACGGAAAACACTTTCAAAACACCTACAGAAGAACTGTCAGAGAGCGAAATTTTACTAGAAAGAATGCTTGATTATGGCATTGTACACCTAAAAAATGACCAAGGCATAGCAAATTGGAACTTTGTGTCGAAAAACGCAGAGAGCAAAATTACTAATTACAAGGGCTTAGAAGAAGATGTAATTACTTATATTTATGAGAGCGCAGAAGGGGAAGGGGGGAGCAAAACACAGCTAAGATTTGACTTTAAGAAAGCACTAGTTCCCGCGCTTGTTCGTATGCAATATGAGATTTTTGATAACAACACTTTGGTAGAAACAATTATTATTCACAATGTTTTGGAGACAAGTAGCAAAATTGCAACGGATACTTTTATTGCCCCGACAGAAGCTGTTGAATAAGATATTTATCACATATTTACGCAAATATAGCAAAAAGAAGGCACATCGCCTTCTTTTTTGTTTGCATAAAAAAGTAATAAAAAAATATATTCCCAATGCACTAGTTAGTATGATATAATACTAAAGATTAACTAAGGAGAAAAACCATGCTTGAGCTAAAAAATGTAACCAAAGACTACCAAGTTAGTGATGATACTGTACAAGCCCTTAGAGGAGTGAATATTACCTTTCCGGCGCACTCGTTTGTGGCAATGCTTGGTCAAAGCGGTTGTGGCAAGACAACGCTACTAAATATTGTAGGTGGGCTTGACCACGCAACAGACGGAGAGCTTACAATCAATGGTATATCTACCAAAGACTATGGCGAGAAGGACTGGAACGACTACCGCAACGACAAAATAGGTTTTGTTTTCCAATCTTACAATCTTATTCCGCACATGACGGTACTAGGTAATGTAGAGCTTGCCTTGACTTTAGCAGGTATTTCTGCCACAGAAAGAAAGGAAAGAGCAATGGCGGCGCTAGCTAAGGTGGGGCTTTCCTCTCAAGCAAAAAAGAAGCCTAACCAAATTTCTGGTGGACAGGCGCAAAGAGTTGCTATAGCTAGAGCAATTGTTAATTCCCCCAAGATTTTGCTAGCGGACGAACCTACTGGCGCCGTTGACAGCGAAACAAGCATAGAAATCATGAATGTTCTGCGGGATATTTCCAAAGAATACTTAGTTATTCTTGTTACGCACAACCAAGAACTAGCGTACGACTATGCCGATAGAATAGTAAAAATGAAAGACGGGCTTGTTGTAGGTGACGAAAGCAACATTTCTAGAGTAATTGATAGTGAAGGAGCATTTGACAGCGAAAGTGAAATAATAGAAAGTCCCGAAGTGGTTGTCAGTTCTTCCCCCAAAAAGAAGAAAACTACAATGTCATTTTCTATGGCAACCAGGCTTAGTTTTAATAATTTAATTAGCAAAAAAGGACGGTCAATACTTACAGTAATAGCAGGGAGCATAAGTATTATTTGTATTGCGCTAATACTTGCTATGAACTCTGGTTTTGCATCATACATTACCGCTTATGAGACGGATTCTCTTGCAAAGTATCCCATTATGGTAAAAAGCGCTTCTTCTTCGGTAATGGACCTTATCCAAAAAGCCATTGACGGTGAAGATATTGATGTGTCCCAAGTAAATCTAAATTCTATCGTTGACTTGTTCAAAAACGATGAAGATGTAAGAGAGAAGTATACCGAAGAGCAAATTATATATATGAGCAAGGTGCTCTTAGGTATTATTGAAGATATGGGGCCTATGGGAGAAGATAGGGGAGATCCTATTGACAGCATGGGGCTAAAGTTTGACAGCGATATTTCCCTTTTTACCAAAGAGCTTGACGAGAAGTTCGACAAAAGTATGGGGACTATCCGCAAAGACTATGGGATGAGTCTAAATATCTACCAAAAATTATCATCAGGCAATTATACTCAGCTTAATCCCTTGTATGACAATCTAATGTCCACGATAGGCAAAATGGTGGGGGGAATTGATGTAGAAACGCAAAACAAAATGCGCATTATGATGGATTCTCTCAACACTTGGAGTATGATGGTCGACGACAATAAGGTTATTTCATCACAGTACGATATTTTGGCGGGCAAACTACCCGATTATGAAAGGGAAGAGGGTATGAAAGAGATTGTGCTAGTGGTGGACGAATACAACCAAATAGACGACTATTTGCTGTTTTGTCTGGGCAAAATCACTATAGGAGAGTTCTTTTTGGCAATGCTAACTGGCAAAACAGATAGCATACCTAGCGAGTATAATTTTGACGAGTTTTTAGGCAAAGAATTTACTTTGATGGCTTCTTCGGATTATTACACTTATAATAACGACAGCAAGCTATATGATTTTTCGGACAGCAAACAAACCCTTAATGAACGGGGAATATTACTCAAAATAAGTGGTATTGTCAGGCTGAAACAGGGTGTAAGCGGTGGATGTATTGGCGGAGCGGTTGGATATACCCAAGCTCTTGCCGAGTTAGTAATAAACAAAATAAATTCCGCAGAAATTACTAAAGCACAAATTGCACTTCGTGAAAAATATGACGAAAATATCGCCGCTCTTACCGCGCTAAAAGCAAAAATGGATGTAGAAGGCTTTGATATGGGGACTTTAACAGACCAAGAAAAGTTACTACTTGCTGCTGCCGCGTTAAAAGCAAAGATGGATGTAGAAGGATTTGATATAGAAACGCTATCGTTGCAAGAAAAAATGTTACTAGCTACAGGGCCTAGTTTAAGCATTAAGAGCGTAGTAAGTGGGGAATATATGGATGTTGCTGACTACGAACAGTTCTTGACAGTAGCCCTTGATGTCAAAGATTTAGAGCAACCCTCAAACCTGTATATCTACCCGTCTAGCATTGAAGGCAAAGACAAAATTATTGAGCTTATTAACAACTATAATAATAGAGTTGCATTGGATGTAGACCTTGCAGAATCTAGCGTGGAATATGGAGTATCATATACAGACAACTTGTCGGACATAACAGACTCTATGAGCAGTATGATAAATACCATAACTTACATACTTATTGGCGTTGCGGCAATTGCCGTAGTTGTTGCTATGCTACTTGTTGCAATAATACTTTATATTTCCGTGCAAGACAGAACCAAAGAAATAGGTATATTGCGCGCGCTTGGCGCAAGCAGGGGCAATGTTTCTAGTGTATTTGTCGCAGAAACCTTTATTATTGGGCTAGTATCTGGCATTACTGGCGTTGTACTGGGGCTAATTGCCATACTGCCCGCCAATGCAATTATTGCTAAAGTTATGGGCATTAAGAACCTTTTACAACCAGTGTGGTGGCAAGAAATATTACTAATTGCTTTGTCGCTAGTAATAACTGTAATTAGCGGTTTGATTCCGGCATCCGTTGCCGCCAAGAAAGACCCAGTACTGGCACTTAGGAGCGACCAATAGCGTCACTTTGTACTTAAGTGCCATTAAGTTTACGAAATTAAAACAATTTTTATATAAAACAGGAGAATTATGCTTCAATTAAAACAAATTAAGAAAGACTATGTGTCCGATAGCGCCACAGTAAATGCGCTAAAGGGTGTGGACATAGCTTTCCGCGAAAACGAATTCGTTGCCATACTAGGACCGTCAGGCTGTGGCAAAACCACACTTCTTAACATTATTGGGGGACTAGACCGTTACACTTCGGGCGACCTAATAATAAATGGCAAAACAACCAAAGAGTACAAAGACGGCGATTGGGATACTTATCGTAACAAGTCCATTGGATTTGTCTTCCAAAGTTATAACCTTATACCACACCAAACAGTGCTAGAAAATGTTATGATTGCTTTGTCCATTGGTGGCATATCTTATGCCGAAAGAAAGGAAAGAGCGACCAAAGCTCTAGAGTCTGTGGGCATTGGTGACCAAAGTAAGAAGAAGCCCAACCAACTCTCTGGCGGACAAATGCAGAGAGTGGCTATAGCAAGAGCTCTAGTCAACAACCCTGATATTATTTTAGCAGATGAGCCTACTGGCGCACTCGATACCACAACGGGCATACAGGTTATGGAAGTGCTAAAAAGTGTCGCCAAGACCAAACTTGTCATTATGGTCACTCATAATCCTTTGCTTGCCGAAAAATACGCAACTAGAGTAATAACTATGCTTGACGGAGAAATGGAAAGGGACACCAACCCCGTTACCGAACAAGAATTAGAGCAGTATAAAGACCGCGACAAGGAAAAACTAGCATTAAAAAGCGCCTTGCCCAAGAAAGAACAAAAGAAGATTGATAGAAAGTCTTCTATGGGTATAATGACAGCGGTAAAACTAAGTTTACGGAACCTGCTTAGCAAAAAGCGAAGAACCTTCATTACTTCACTTGCTTGTAGTATTGGCATAATTGGCATTGCGGTAATACTTGCTGTGTCCAACGGAATGCAAGCCTATGTTGACGATGTTATGGCAAAAAGTACTTCTTACAACTATATTTCTATCAGTGACCCTTACACAGAGATGAGCTTTATGCATGATGGACAAAATATCACTTTGCCAGAGTATCCAGAAAATACAACGGGTGTACTTCCCTATGAGAGAAATACTGGCATGAAGGTAACTCCGCAACAGCTTGACGAAGAATATATTGCTTATGTAGAAGAAAAATGCGAAGGCAAAGTAGTGGGTATACAGTATGCTTATGATGTAAATCTAAATGTAATAACGAAAAAGTCAGACGGCACCTACATGCAAGCAAATACAAATAGCTGGCACGAGATACTTGACAATCCAGAATATATAGGCAGTCAGTATGATATTCTTGCTTCAAACAACGCAGGGGACGGTATACCAACAAAGATAGGTGATGTTGCCCTAGTTGTGGATACTTACAACAGACTGTCAACTGATGTCCTGGACGCGCTAGGTATTGGATATGACGAAAATTTGTCAGAAATAGCCTATGCGGATTTGCTCGGCAAAGAATTTAAGGTTATACTTAATGACGACTTTTATTTGGAAGACAGTACCAACCCTGCCATGACTTTGTATAGACCGTTATTTACTGCTGCGCAGAAGGAAAAAGCGTATAATTTAGCAAGCGCAATAACAGTAAAAGTTGTTAGCGTTATTAGAGAAAACAAAGACGCATCTAACTCTTGGATATCTAGCGGAATAGGGTATTCTACCGCCCTCACAAATGCAGTACTAGAAGGTAGTAAAACATCCAAAGTAGCCCTTGCTCAAGCGGAAAGCAAAGAAATAAATGTAACTACTGGACTTCCCATGCCCAAAGAAAAGCCAGGTGGAATGTTTGGCGACTTTATGGGAGTTGACCTTCCCAAAACCTATGAAGATATGCTAAAGGCTTTAGGTTACACGACAACACCATCAACTATAGTTATTTATCCGTCAGATTTTGACACAAAGGACGAAATAATCGTCGCGCTTGATGCGTGGAACACCGTTAACGAAGGCACCGACAAAGTGGTTCAGTATATGGACTTTTCCACCTTTATTGCAGGCATGCTAGGTAGCGTAATTAGGATTATTACCTATGTGCTTACCGCCTTTTCTGCCATATCGCTAGTTATTTCTTCTATTATGATAGCAATTATTATTTACGCATCAGTTATTGAAAGAATAAGAGAAATTGGCGTGCTTAGAGCTATGGGCGCAAGGAAACGCGACATCCGCAGAGTGTTCGAGGCGGAAGCTTTTATTATGGGACTGTTCTCTGGTATTATTGCGATAATTTCAACGCTTGTCATTTGCGTAGTAATCAACATAGTTCTTGAGTCATTAGTAGAAGTCTCTACCATTGCTTCGCTCTCTGTAGGTACAGGCTTCTTTATGGTAGCTCTAGCAATAATTTTGCCACTAATTGCAAGCCTAATTCCAGCAAGTTTAGCTTCCAAGAAAGACCCGGTTGTAGCTTTAAGAACAGAATAAAGCATCATTTAACTAACACGAAACGCGCATATAATGTATTTAGGTTACCTTATATGCGCCTTTTCATAAATGGAAGTTGGCTATTGACATATTTACGAGCGTTATAATACCATTAAAGTAATATCAAAATAAAACAGTGTTTTGTCAAGGGGGATGAACATGTTTAGAAATAAGCGTTTAGCAATGCTTTGCATTATACTTCTTTTGACAATTTTTTTAAGCAGTTGTTTTCATTATCATCCCAACAGAATTAAGGACGGTTATTCTTGGGACGGAAACACGCTGCGAATTGTGTATGAAACAGTGAAGGAAATGGAGAAAGATTTCCCCAATTTTTTTATTTTAATATTGATGAGGCGTTGATTTTTGACTACTTTAATATGGATGTAACATTGACGCTATATCAATGTGAGATGCAATCTGCAGAACACCCCGAGCGGTACAAAACTAAATATGGCTATAACTACTATGGATATAGCATAGTTTACTATTCGCAAAGGAATGAGTTAATAAATAGAAGTATAGATATTGTGCTTAGCAGTACCAGCAAAAAATATGGTAGGAGTCATATTAAAACTTATTTTGAAAAGTTGCCTAGTAGCGAAAATTATATTGGGGCATACATAATAGGTGATGTCGTATGTTATTTATCTTATCTAAAGAAAAGTGCAGAATTCCACGCATTTCAATGTGATTTTGAATTACACGGTGTAATTTACCAAATTTATGTAGGTTACTATAATAATGATTACCCTGATGGAATGAGTAATAAGGAGTTCCTTTCTTTTCTTGCCCCTGTACTCAAAAATAGATATAAAGGGAACACAGCTTAGGCTTTATAATAACCTATTTTGTAAGATTCATTACATTATTATTCATAAAAAAGCAAAAGTTAGCAAAAGGGAACTTTTAGCTTCCAAAACACTTGTTCTTGCTTATATATTTGACTTTCTTTGCGTTTTGGACTATAATCATATAAATAATTAGCCAAGGATTTTTTTACTGTAAAACAAAAGTTATGAAAAAAATATTGCACAAAAGCATAATAAACACTATTAAATTGCCCACTCTCTGCACCATTGCAGGGATATTTACTGGTGCGGTAGTAAACTTGTTCAAGTTCTGTGTTGATTATTTGACCGAATTATCCGCTGATATTTACTTTCTACTTCGTGACCGTCCGCAGTTTATTCCTGTAGGCATAGTTGGGATTGCAATGCTTGCATATCTTATATATTTTTTTGTTAAAGTAGCTCCCGATATAAAGGGCGGTGGCATACCTAGGGCGGAAGGGATTTTGCGCGGACTTATTACATTCAAGTGGCTTAGAGTGCTTGTTGGTACCTTTGTATCGGGGTTAATAACATTTTTTAGCGGTTTGTCGCTTGGGACAGAAGGTCCAAGCGTAATGCTCGGTACGGCTACAGGTAAGGGCATTTCTCATCGTTATCCTATACTTTCTCGTTATGTTATGACGGGAGCAGGAGCCGCAGGCTTTTCTGTAGCAACTGGCGCTCCCATTGCCGGAGTGATTTTTGTGCTGGAAGAAATCCACAAAAGATTTTCTTTCCTGCTTCTTATTGTAGTAATGTGGACGGTTGCTTGCGCAACGATAACCGCTAAGATGCTAGGCGTGTTATTAAATATTGACCCATCATTTTTACACATAGAAGCATTAGCGATAATTCCTATACGGTATATATTTATTCCCCTTGCAGTAGGGATTTTTGCAGGGCTTACGGCAACTATATTTAATCGCGCAATGAACGCTCTTAATCGCTTTTTTGAGATAAAACTAAAGAAAGTAAATAGATTTCTCAAAGTGTTTGTTGTTATGATTTTTACTGCTACCGCAATAATGCTTTTGCCACAAGCTCTGGGGAGTGGGCATCATCTTATTGCAGAAATAAGCAACTACAAAGTGCCAATTATTACATTGTTAGTACTTTTTGTGGTAAAAATTGTTCTTATTACTACCGCAGCGAACTCCGGTGTAACGGGCGGTCTATTCGTACCCGTTTTGGTACTGGGCGCAATAGCAGGTGGTATAGTGTTTAAGATTTTGCATAGTCTGGGGATACCTTTAGAATACTCGGCGGTGGTGGTAATAATGTGTATGTGCGCAACGCTAGGCGCAAGTATGCACGCACCTATTACCGCAATGGTTTTTTGTATGGAATTGGTTGGTATAAATAACAACAGTTTAGTTTTTATTATTAGCGTGCTTATTGCCTTTGCAATAATGCAAATATTTAGGACAGATTCACTTAATGACATTATGCTTAACAAAATTCTTCGCCAACAAGACGGACAAAAACAGTCCATTATATTGGAAGGCAAGTACGAAGTTATGGAAGGTAGCTTTTTAATTGGCAAGACAGTGCGAGATATATTGTTCCCGCCTAATTGTATAATAAAAGCCTATGTAAGAAAGGGCGAAACTGGCAATGCAAAAATGGTTAAGGGTGGAGATAAAGTCTTTCGGTGCGGTGATAGCGTTACTTTGCAGTACCAAACCTACGACACCCAAGCAGTAGAAACCGAACTTAATAAGCTGTTTGCAACAAAAAAATGTAATGCTAGTGAATAAATTTAGTAACTACAAAAGAGCAAAGCAAAAACAAATTTGTCTATATGAACCCAAAAGATAATTTATTAAAAAAGCCCACTAATGTTGGGCTTTTTTATTGTTAATAAGTATGTTTTTTACTCTAGATAGGCTTACAGTATGTATCCTTTGACCGCGCGAACCTTTATTGTGGGGAAAACATTCGTTGTTTGACCTTCGTTTAGGGGGTTGCCGTTATTGGCAAGCTCTACGCCTCTCGACACATTGATTTGCAACGGGATTATTCCAATTGGGCCATAATTTACATTCCTTGAGAATATGGATAGCCTTAATTCCGTGGGCGTGCCGTTTGGTTTGCCTATAAGTATCATTCCTTCGCGGTTTGGTTTGTTATTTGCTTGTTCGAATAACTGTTGATTGCCTAAGGGACTACCTTTTGGTTCGCCTACAAACATATTTAGTCCTTCGAACCTGCTCCACATACTGCCCTCTGGCGCAATCAAAGTGTGTCTATATAACTTGCTAGAGTAGTTCTTGTTATTGGCATTTTTTCGGTATACCTCTGTGGTGTAGGTTTGTTCAGTAACTGGATGAAATACTATATTTTCACGGGAGACAGTTCTAGTAGAGCCATAAGTATTGTAAGAATTGGGGTCAGAAAAGCGCACAGTATAGTTGAAGGCATCAGGCGTGCTAAAGGGTGGGGCATATAGCACTTCTAACGCATAGTCGGCTATGTCTGCGCCACTAGGCGACTCCATAGAGATGTAGTATGTCATAGGTTCCCAACTGTTATTAGAAGAAGTCTCTAAATCAGCAGTCAGTATTGTACTGTGTATTTGTATACTTTGTCCTGCGACAAGGGGAGTGTTGTATGGTAGAACTTTAGCTCCAACACCGCTAGCATCAGCGGGATAGAATATTTCGCCGTTTGCATCAACTTGCAAGTAGTCTTTAACATATTTTACCGCAGAGTCAATTACATCCTTTAGTTGCTTGGTGGAGTATTTTTGGAAGCGCTCATTTAGTGAACCCGATATGATGTTGCCATTATTATCGTACTGCGTGTCGCTCCAGATTAGGTCAGCTATTTCCTTCAAAAATCTAACATTATTGCCGTTAGGAGAATAAGTATCAGATTTATTAAGGTAGTCCATGGTTTCGTTAACTATAGCTTGCCACTCGCCGATATTGATACGCACATAGCTAGTATTCTTGGACGCGTCAAAGTAACCGTATGCACCATACACGGTTACTGCGAAACCCATCAATACAACTAGTGTTAACAACAATACCTTTTTCATTTTTTATCTTAACTTCTCCTGTATAATTCCTTATTGCAAAACATATTCTTCATCTTCTTCTTGTCTTAGATAATGCAAGGCTAGTGACAATACCAAAATATTACCTGCTATGGTTATTATTCCTATTGGATGTGACAAAAACCTAGTTATCTTTCCTAAAACTGGAATAATCATTACGCACTTTCCAATAAGTCTATCTTCCGATATGACCCAACTATCTGCGAACTTTTCTCCTTCGGCTATTGTTCTGATATAGGTTTTACCATTTATTTGTTCATAGCGGAAAAAGTAGTGGGTTATTACTTCATTTTTGCCGTCTAGGTTTATATCGGCTTTGGCGGAAATAATATCGCCTTGCTTTAAGTCATAAAAGTCTGTTTTCGCTACAAAAATTAGTGAGCCTATAGGTATGCTTGGTTCCATAGAGCCTGTCAGTATTGCGTAAGCACTTATTCCTATGTTAATGCCAAACAATAATGCTATTAGCAAGTACAAACAAAGTACGATTAAAAGAATGGTAACGAGAACGCTTCCTAATTTTTTTAGGAAACTTTTTGCGCTCATTTTCGTATGCTTTTGCGATACTTCACATTCTATATGTGTTGCTTTCATTTTCTCTCCTGATAGAAAATAGGTGTAGCCCCAAATTTGAGAGCCACACCTATTGCTATTGTTACCTTAAGCTAGTTTTTTATTAGGCTACGGCAGCCTCTACACGGATATCAAAGGTTATTGTAGCATTCTTAACTGCGTTATAAGCATCAGCGTTGTCGGGCTCTCTGTCGAATTCAACGGTTATGGTGAGTGTTGCAGTTTCTGTGATTGTTGCGTCTGCGTCTATAGTAATTTTGATTAAGTCTGCGTAAGTAGCGTCTCCGCCGATTTTTACGCTGTTTTCTACTACAGCTACATTAAGAGTTGCGGCTACTGCAGCTACTTTTGTTAGTTCAATATTATAAGTGAATACTGCTGCATTGATATCGTTGCTACTCATTATTACGCCATAAGGCACAAGTGTTTTTCCTTCTGTGTTTTTACTACTTACTTCAATTGATAGAACGGTGCCTTCTCCTACAGCAAGAGCAATAGCATCATCGTCTTGCAAAGAATCCCAATATGCGTATGATCCGCCTACTGTACCTACTATCATCAATGTTATAAGGGTAAAGATAAGCATTCTTTTTGTACTTTTGCTTTTCATTTGTTTTGTTTTCATTTTTTGTTCTCCTTTTATTTATATTTATTTAGTGCCAATTTTAATTCGGCTTGTTTGCTATAAGTTCTCTGTGCCTACAATTTATCAGAATTTATGTAATAAAGAAAGGACAAACATATCAAGTGTCACCAATTAGTAGTTGACAAAAAAGTGACAGAAACAAAATGTGCTATAACAGTAAAATAATAGTAAAACTATTTCAACAATTTGGCAATTTTTCTACAAATTTTATTATTTTCTTTTATTCTTAGGAATAATGATATATAATAAAATTATGAAAAAACTTGCATTTTTGATGGAAAAACTTAGAATTACCGAGAAAAGCATGGGCGAACTAATCAGTGTAGACAAGTCGCTAATTAACAAATGGAAAAATGGGAAAAGACAACTTTTGCCCGATTCCCAATACATTATAGACATAGCAGAAGCTTGCGCAGAAGTGTTTGCCAACCTCGATAAAGAAGAAAAAAATAATTTTAAGAGAGAATTTCCCTTTCCATTTGAGATAGAAAAAGCGAGAACTTATTTCCTGAGTTTTTTGAAAAATAACTCCATCACCGACAGGGACTTGTCAGAAATAGCTGACAGTGCTTCTGCTGTGGACTCCATTGTTAGTGGCGACCAAGATTCTAATGAGAAGAGTTATTCACTTTTTTACAAAAAAATAGATAACAAAAGAAAAGGCACATTATATTGCTACCTAAGCGGTATTTGCAATTACGCTAGCTACGAAATTTTGGAGATAATATACAATATATTCCTTGGCACGCTAGCGAGAGACAATACAATTGAAGTTATTTTTGACAGTTTCGGAAAGGAATCCGAGCTTAAACCAATACTACATTTTTCGGAATTCTTCTATAATAGCAGATTTAAGCTATATATTAAGAAAAACAATAACTTGCAGAAAGCTTATCAAACATTTTTTCTTTACAATAAAGATATTGCGTTAGAGACAAACTGTATGGGCAGCGATAATGACAAGTTTTATAGCGAGATTTTTGCAGACAAGATAAGATGTGAGTTTACGCATGCTAGGTTTGAAGAAGAGTTAAAAGACTGCTTTTTATATTATGATAAAATGAGCCAAAAAACTCATCGTTCGGTTTTTTCTATTTTCCAAGAGCACACTAACAAAACATCTCCAGCATATCTGTATTTGGGCTCTCCGCTTTTTATAGAAATCCCCTTTGAACTTATTAAAGAAGCTCTTTCTTATAGTAAAATAGGTGCGGAGAATGCGGAAATTATTGCACGGCGGTATATGAGTATGTATCAAATTATGGTCAAACCCAACCGCTCACAAAAAACTTTCATGATGTTTTCTATGGAAAGTTTTGAAAGGCTTTTTTCCGAAGAGAACTATTATTTGTTTTTGTTGTCAATGTTTTGTAACTATAATATTACCGTACCGCGCAAAGCATTTAAGCGCATGCTTAACGCTTGGGCAGACGAAATTGGCAAAAGAAATGATATAGAGATTATGCTCACACCAAAAGACCTTGCCCATAGCGCCATATCTTGTTATATCAAGAAGTACTATTTTTATACGATGTGGCAAAATATTCCCGGCGCAAAAGAAGTGCTTTTTACGGAAGATACCTATAACACACAATTGCTTTATGACGTAATTAAAGAAGAATGGGAAACATCCAAAGTTGCCATACGGAATAAAGAAGAAGCTCTTAGTTATATAAGAGACATAGCTGACCGCTTGCCAGAATAATATCGCTTTTTACCTACATAACATAATTTATTGTTTTATTCTGTTTGTGTGGCATTAAATATAGCTTAATTTTACCCTATATTATTTATTATCTTTTCAATATTGTATTGGAAGGAGAGAAGTGTTATAATTTTACTTAAGTATATTAGGATTTTAATGTGACTTTTACATTTTTTTATAACGAAAAGGGGAAGTTATTATGGAACTAAACAAAACTGTATGGAACAAGCATGACGGTGAATTATTTCTTGCTTACTTAGAAACTTTAGCCAACCGCGAAAAACAAACATGGAGTAAAAAAATACTAAACACCAACCTTGATGTGCTAGTAATTCCTACCAAAACTATCCAGAATATTACTAGCGAGATATATAAGGGGAATTTTAAGTCCTTTTTGGACTTAAAATTGTTTGTAAATTACGAAAGTATAGCAATTTACGGGATAATTGTATCAAAAATTACTGATTTTGCGACAATGAAGCAATATTTAGATATTTACAAAGAAGTAATGGAGAACTGGGCGCACTGTGATTTGCTGAGTTTTAACATAACAGACAACAACAAAGACGATTTTATTAGACTTTCCAATGAGTACGCAAAAAGCCCTAAGGTATTTATCAGACGACTAGGACTGTTTATTCTTCTACTGCTTATCCGCGACAAGAATTATCTTAATAACGCTTTGGATGCGCTATCAAAATGCGGTACCGAAAGCGAATACTATGTAATTATGATGGGCGGATGGCTCCTAAGTGAATGTATTATCCGCTACAAAGCAGATACCCTTGACTACCTAACAAAGCACACAATAAACCCTAAAATAGTCAACAAAGGTATTCAAAAATGCCGAGAAAGCCTGCGCCTAACAAAAGAAGAAAAAGACGCGCTTTTGTTCTACAAACTTGGCAAAGTTAGGACAAAAACACGCTAAAGTTTTCCATTCCGCTCGCACTAAAACATTACCTTACCAAAAAGCGAAAGAACCTTTTGTACTTATTTTTATAATATAAAACTTCCCAAATAATAACATTGCTTACAAAACAATAAACATTGTTTCCAAGCAATAAACATTGTTTCCAAGCAATAAACATTGTTTCCAAATAATAAACATTGCTTACCAAACAAAAAACATTGTTTCCAAGCAATAAACATTGTTCCCAAATAATAAACATTGTGTTATTTAGTTAGCTAATGTTTGTTGTTTATATCTTTGCTACTTTCATAAGTGGACAGGGTACCCATTTGCTATTTATGAAAAATAATGCCATTAAATAATTGCAAAACGGTATATTTTGATATATAATATATGTCGGCTGTTAACTATTAGTTAATTTTTGGAGAGATGTCCGAGGGGCCGAAGGAGCACGATTGGAAATCGTGTGAACGTCAAAAGCGTTCCGTGGGTTCAAATCCCACTCTCTCCGCCATATACAACAAAGTCCACCCATAGCGGTGGGCTTTGTTGTATTGCTGAGTGACAATGTTGGGATTTGAACGGGCAAATTCAAGTAAATCCTAAACGGCTTTCCGCCCCCCCCCCCAGCGCGATAGCAACCTTGATGGCAAGCAAGAATAGCACCTAACAAAGAACCACACCTTTATGTTGGAGTATTACGGAGCAAACACCACTATTTCTGTTGGAAATATTATTTAATAGAGATATTCTGCTTATGTGGCGGAACAAAATATTTTTAGCGTACAGAATGAATGGTTTATTTTGTGTGATTATTATATTTTATAAGGCTTATCAATTTTGTGGTGGAATGTTTGTATTTTTCTTGCGCGTATGGTAAAATTATCGGTATGAAAACAGTAGTTGTTGGTATGAGTGGCGGTGTAGATAGCAGTGTGGCGGCTTTGCTTCTAAAAAGGCAGGGGTACAATGTTATTGGGCTTTTTATGCATAATTGGCAGGAAGAAAAGGGCGGTACTTGCACGGCGGAAGAAGATTATACCGATGTTAGGCGGGTGTGCAGTGTTATTGGCATACCTTATTATACTGTAGATTTTAGCAAGGAATATTGGGATAAGGTATTCTTGCATTTTGTGGAAGAGTACCAAAAAGGGCGCACCCCCAACCCTGATGTGCTGTGTAATAGGGAAATAAAATTCGGTGTGTTTTTGGAACATGCCTTGAAAATGGGCGCGGATTATTTGGCGACAGGGCATTATTGCGGAACAAAAAAGATAGGGGACAAAACTTACCTTATTAAGGCTCTTGACCAAAATAAAGACCAAACATACTTTCTTAATCAAGTGAGCGAAAAGCAATTAGAAAAAGTGATTTTTCCGCTTTGTGACCTAAACAAAGAGCAGGTGAGAAAGATTGCCGAAGAAGCAAACCTTATCACCGCCAAGAAAAAGGACAGCACCGGGGTGTGCTTTATTGGCGAGAGAGATTTTCGCAAGTTCTTGTCAGAGTATATTCCTATGAAGCAGGGAGATATTTGCACCCTTGACGGCAAAGTTATTGGCACACATAACGGCGTATTTTATTATACGATAGGTCAGCACAAGGGCTTTGGGCTAGGTGGACTACCTGGCGAACAAAATGCATTGCCTTGGTATATAATAAAAAAGGATGTTGCAAAGAACATTCTCTATGTCAATCAAGGCGAAACGCCAGAACTATTTAGTGACAAACTAACTACAGAAAAGTTTAATTTTATTACCGACAGACTGCCGAGCGGAAGTGATGTTGATGTTAGGATACGGCACAGGCAACCGCTACAAAAAGCCAAAATATTCTTTGACGACAGTGACAATGCAACGGTTATTTTTGAAGAAAAACAAAGAGCCATCGTAAGCGGTCAATACTGCGTTGTATATGTTAATGATATTTGCATTGGTGGCGCGGTTATTGCCTAGTAGGCAACCAAAAGATTAAGAAAAGAACCCCAAACTTATCATTAGCGCATTATTTACTTTTTCCATTACTACTATGTCTATTTCTCCGATTTTGTCCTTTAGCCGTCTTTTGTCTAGCGTTCGAAGCTGTTCGGCAAGGATTACGCTATCCTTAGCAAGTCCGCAAGTTGTATCAATTTCTATGTGAGTCGGGAGCTTTGCTTTGTTCATTTGCGAAGTGATAGCGGCAGCAATAACGGTAGGAGAATATTTATTGCCAATATCATTTTGCACAATAAGAATTGGTCTTACACCCCCTTGTTCGCTACCCACTACAGGACTTAAGTCTGCATAATACAGCTCTCCTCGTTTTATCATAATTCTCCCGTTTACTTTGTCGTGCTTTGTCCTAATACACTCTATGTAGATGCAAAAAACATTGTTCTTTATAGATGTTTGGCAAAACCGCTAAATTTATACCGAAAAAATAGTATTTTGTTTTACAAAAATACAAAAGAGATATATAATATATTATTAAGAAATAAATAACTTTAATTAGGGGATTATAATCCATGAAACAAAAATACTATATTACAACACCCATTTACTACCCTAGCGGGAAGTGGCATATTGGCACATGCTATACCACAGTCGTCTGTGATGCACTTGCGCGGTTCAAAAGAATGTGTGGATATGATGTATTTTATTTGACAGGTACAGACGAGCACGGACAAAAGATAGAAAAGAAAGCAAAAGAGCAAGGTATTGAGCCAAAAGAGTTCGTAGATACGCAAGTTGCCAACCTTATTGACCTTTGGAAACTGCTTGATATCAGCTATGACAAATTTATTCGCACAACGGACAAAGAGCATATCGACTGCGTGCAAAAAATATTCTCTACTTTATATGAAAAAGGGGATATTTATAAGGGCGAGTATGAAGGGCTTTATTGCACACCTTGTGAGAGCTTTTGGACGAAAGCACAACTTGTGGACGGCAAGTGTCCCGATTGTGGTAGAGAAGTAGAAGTAACCAAAGAAAGCAGTTACTTTTTCCGACTCAGCAAGTACCAGGATAGACTAATTGATTTGATAGAAAACAACCCGGATTTTTTGCAACCAAAGAGCCGTCAAAATGAGATGCTTAATAACTTTTTGCGGGCTGGTTTGCAAGACTTAGCGGTATCAAGAACATCATTTAAGTGGGGCATACCCGTACCGTTTGATAATGACCATGTTATTTATGTGTGGGTGGATGCGCTCAGCAACTACATCACCGCGCTTGGGTACCTAAGCGAAGACGACAGCTTGTTTAGGAAGTTTTGGCCGGCGAACATACACATGATGGGCAAAGAAATTGTGCGGTTCCACTCAATAATTTGGCCAGCTTTACTTATGGCGCTTGATATACCTGTGCCACAAAAGGTTTATGGGCATGGCTGGTTACTGCTTGGCAGTGACAAAATCAGCAAGTCAAAGGGTAACATTGTCGACCCTGTTGTTTTGTCCAATCGTTACGGCGTGGATGCAGTGAGATATTATTTACTTCGTGAAGTGCCTTTTGGTTCGGACGGAGTATTCGCAAACGCTGCCTTTTTGGGCAGAATAAATAGTGATTTATGCAACAATCTCGGCAATTTACTTTCCCGTAGCACAGCAATGGTGAACCAATATTTTGACGGAGTTTTGCCCAGTCCAAGTGTCCGCACTCCATTTGATAAAGAGCTAGAAGATGCTATCAACGGCTTGTTCGATAAAGTTAATGAGTATATGGACAAACTTCTTGTGCCAGAAGCTCTTAGCGCAATATTTGATGTTGCTAGCCTTGCTAATAAGTACATTGACGAAACTATGCCTTGGAAACTGTACAAGGAAAGTGCTGAGCATGGGAAGTTAGGCACAGTGTTATATCACCTTGTAGAAGCACTTAGAGTGGTAGGAACTGCACTTCTTGCATTCATTCCAACCACCGCGCGCAAAATCCTTGCTGATGTGGGCGCAACCGAAATATCGGAGTTTGGGAGTGCAATGCGTTATGGCGTGCTAGTTGGTGGCGAAAGAATTACCAAATCAGAAGCAATATTCCAAAGAATAAATGTAAATAAAGAGCTTGCAGAAATGGAAAAAATAGCTGAAAAGCAAAGCGAAAAAATGGTAGAAAAAGTTGAAGCAAGTGCCGAAAAGAAAGCGGAAATAGTTGTTAACGACGGAATTGACAGCAAGAAAGAAATCACCTTTGAAGATTTTGGCAAAATTGAGCTAAAAGTAGGCAAGATTTTGCAAGCGGAAAGGGTGGAAAAGAGCAAAAAACTATTGCATTTCGCGGTGGATACAGGGGACAGAGTGCGTAGCATAGTAAGCGGAGTGGCAAAGTATTACTCTCCGGAAGACATGATAGGTAAAGAAGTCGTGGTAGTAACCAACCTAAAAGCGGCGACTATTGGCGGAGTACTTAGCGAAGGAATGATACTTTTTGGCGAAAATAGCGAAAGTGTTATTACAATTGAGCCGAGCAAAGCACTGGGAGCAGGTAGCATCGTTAGCTAATTATATATTGACATCAACACCGCTATAATTATATAATATAATATAGGTATACTATAAATATTCAAGGAGCGATTATGCAAAAATTTGACTTGAAGGGCAAATTATCTTCAAAGAACACAATAATTGTTTTGGTATCCATACTGATTTTTGTTTTTGTCGGCATGATAGCAATCGCTGGCGGTCATATGCTTTATCTTGACAAACAAAGGGCAGAAATCACCAATACCGCAGATTTTCGTATAGTCAACCCGCAAATGCTTGTTTACATTTATGAAGATGGGGAAGTAAGCATAAATTTTGATGAAGTTGTCAAAGTTAATAGGGGGGCAACTTTTGCTATCACCAAAATAATTGACGAAGATGGCACCGTAT
>CAYJBW010000005.1:4386-34519 GCA_964368255.1 uncultured Christensenella sp. | reverse complement strand
CAGATTATTATGATGCTACAGCAAAGGGCGTTACCGCCACTATTGCAGGACTAAAAGGCAGTGAGAAAGCTAAGTTTACGCTAAGTAGCAATTACGCAACTAACGGTATAGTGAGTAACACTACGGAATGCACTAACACAAGCTATAGCTTTAGCTCAACCAATGCCCAAGCGACCGCATACACTGTGACTGTGTCTGCACTTAACGCAATAAGCGGCGGCTCTTATCCGGACACAACCAACTATGCGCTCTCTCAAAGCGGAGCAAGAACTTACACCATAAATAAGCGCATTCTTAGCGCGTCCTTTAACAGCCCGACACTTACTTATAGCGGTAGTTTGCAAGGAGTAACTCTCACTATCACCAATATGGTTTCCGCAGAAACGCTAAACCTTACTAATAGCGCGCTTGCCTACACAGACAGCAGTAAGACTGTTGCGCTAACGGGTAGCGGACTTACGCCTACGGCGGCAACTTTATCGCTAGGTAGCGGAAGCGAGACAAGAACGCAAAATTATCAAGCTACTTTGGCTGGGTATTATGTGGTTTCTGTGGGATTAAACGGTATGAGCAACTACACTATGGACGCCGCCACAAAAGAGTTCGAGATTCAAAAAAGAATAATTACCGCATCTTGGGATAGCGTAATAAGAACATACAACGGTAGTTTGCAAAATATTGCCACACTAAATTTAGATAATGCGGTAGCTAATGAAACAATTACACTTACTAACAGCTATACCATATATTATTATGGCACAACAACGCCAATGAGTGGCTCCGGCATTACCCCTTCCGCCGGCACCTACGGATTGACAGGCACAGGCGAAAAAAGGTCACAAGTATATAAGGCAGGTAAGTCGGGGGACTATTCTATTACCGTTGGACTGGATAGCAGTATGAAGAACTATACTTTGGCAGGTATCGTCACGGTAAATCAGTCAATAGAGAACATAGTGGTTCAGATTGATTGGAAAACTCTGGCAAGCGGTGCGCTTGCAATTAGCGGTACAACCAACCCGCTAGCTAGTTATCAAGCCACCTATGACGGACAAGCAAAGGGTGTTATTGCTACCATAAGCGGTATCATAAACGGCGAAACGATAACATTTACTATGCCGACCAATAGCTATGCGACAAAGGATATTGTTGGCAATGTGACTGCGGTTACTAACGGTTCTTACAACTTTACTGCCACAAATAACGGAGTTTACGATGTTATTATGACGGCAATTAACTCTGCTTCAGGCGGAGCATATGCCGATGTCAAGAACTATGCTTTTGACGAAAGAACCCATAGGGCATATAACGGCACGACAAATGTAGCGATAACAAACAATATCAATTACATTCCCAATATGCTTATAAGAACTACGGTAGATAAGAGAATACTTACCGCAGCTTTTGACACAAAATCGGGACTTATCTATAACGGATTTTTACAAAATGGCACAACATTAACAGTAAACAATATGGTGGCGGGCGAAACGCTCAATTTGACCAATACCGCAACTTCTACGGTAACAGGTAGCGGACTTACTCCCACTGGTAACCTTGCTCTAGTATCTAGCGCACTAGGTGTGAGCGCACAAACCTACAGCGGAGCTAAGGCAGGCAGTTATAGCGTAGCTATTGCGCTAAATGGTATGGGCAACTATATTCTTACCGCCAACGGGTCTGATGCTATTAGTTCTCTTAGTACCAGTTTTGCCATAGCGAAAAGAAACCTAACCATTACTTGGACAGGTAGCGGAACTATTGCCTATGACGGGGCAAACCACGGAGTTAATGCCGCTATCGCAGGAATTGTGGGCAATGACAAGGTGTTGTTTACGCTAAACAGCAACTATGCAAATAACGATATTGTTAGCGAAACTACCGCAACGGTAAGCGGAAATTATGCCTTTACTAGTAAGAATGCCAGCGCAACACCTTATAGCGTGAGCCTAACGGGTATTTATTCGGTAACGATTGGCGCGTATGCAGACATAAACAACTATAACTTTAGTCAGAGCGGTTCTACTCAGTACACAATAAACAAGAGAGTGCTAACAACGGCTTGGACTAACCATACAGGCGCACTAACTTACAGCGGAGCACTTCAAACCATTGCAACGCTTACTATTACTAATGCTGTGGTAAACGAAACTATAAAACTTTCTAACACCACACTTGCGGAGTATTATGGTACAACAACAACGATGTCAGGAAGCGGTATTGCCCCAACTGGCGCGCTTATCCTCACTACAGCAACCACATCTAGAACGCAAAACTACCAAGCAGGTAAAGCAGGATACTATACCATAAGTGTAGATTTAGACGGGACAATGACCAACTATGAGTTTAGTGGAAGTTCCGTTCTTGGCATTACAGATAGAGCGGTTAACAAGGCGGTTATTGGGGTAGCTTGGGCAAATAGCGGAACGAGTGATTATGACGGAGCAAGTCATGGTGTTACCGCAACAATTTCTAACTTAAAGAGTACTGACAAGGCTAAGTTTACTTTAAGTAGTAACTTTGTTACCAATGGCATGGTAAGTAACACTACAGAGTGTACAAATACAGTTTATAGTTTTAGCGCAACCAACGCGAGTGCAACTTCTTACACCGTAACTCTTAGTGCGCTTTATGCCATAACTGGTGGAAGCTTTGACGATGTGAGTAATTATAGCTTTAGCCAAACAAGTAGTTCTTACACCATAAACAAGAGAGTACTTGTTGCTAGCTGGACCAATAACGGAACTACGCTTACATATAATGGCGCGTTGCAAACTATTGCTACCTTGAACATAACTAATGCGGTAGCAAATGAAGCAATTGTCCTTACCAATGCTACTTTAGCGGAGTACTACGGTACTACAACAACGATGTCAGGTAGCGGAATTGCCCCAACAGGCGCGCTTACCCTTACTACGGCAACTGGCAATAGAACGCAGAATTATCAGGCAGGCAAGGCAGGATATTATACCATTGCCATTGATTTGGATGCGACAATGACTAACTATGAGTTTAGCGGAAGTTCGGTTCTTGGTATTACTGATAGGCCAGTTAACAAGGCAATTATTGGAGTAACTTGGACGGGAAGTGGAACTGGTGCTTATGACGGACAAAGCCACGGTGTAACAGCAACAATTTCTAACTTGCAATCAACCGACAAAGCTAAGTTTACTTTGACTACTAATTTTACTACTAATAGCATTGTTAGTAACACCACAGAGTGTACCAACACCAGCTACAGCTTCAGCGCGATAAATGCAAGCACCACCCCATATACTGCTACTTTAACCGCTCTTTATGCCATTAGTAACGGTAGTTATAATGATACAAACAACTATAGCTTTAGCCAAACAAGCAGTTCTTACACCATAAATAAGAGAGTGCTTGTAGCTAGCTGGACGAACAATACTGGTATTCTTACTTATAACGGCGCGTTGCAAACTATTGCTACACTAAGTATTACCAACGCAGTGGCAAATGAAGCTATTAAGCTAACAAATTCCACGCTAGCAGAATATTTCGGCACAACAAACACAATGTCGGGAAGCGGAATTGCTCCAACTGGCGCGCTTACCCTTACAACGGCAACTAGTACCAGAACGCAAAATTATCAAGCAGGTAAGGCGGGATTTTATACCATTACTATAGCTTTGGATGCGACAATGACCAATTATGAGTTTAGCGTTGAGTCTGTGCTTGGCATAGTGGATAGACCTGTTAACAAGGCAGTTATTGGCGTTGCTTGGGCAAATAGCGGAACAATAGCTTATGACGGACAGAGTCACGGTGTTACGGCAACAATTTCTAACTTGAAAGGTAGCGACAAAGCAAAGTTTACTGTTTCGAGTAGCTTTGCTGTCAACGGAATAGTAAGTAACACCACAGAATGTACCAACGCAAGTTTTGTTTTTAGCGCAGTTAACGCAAGTTCTAGCGCATATAGTGTAACACTTAGCGCGCTTTATGCAATTAGTGGCGGTAGTTATGACGATACTAGCAACTACAGCTTTAGTTCAACGAGCAGTACATACACTATAACTAAAAGAGCGCTTAATGCTAGTTGGTCGGGACATACCGCAACTATTACTTATAACTCAGCACTACAAAACATTGCCACACTAAGTATTAGTAACGCTGTTGCTAACGAAAACATTAGGTTAACAAATAGCGCAGTGGCAGAAAAGTATAATACAAGTGAAGCTCTATCTGGTAGCGGACTTACTCCCACAGCAACGCTAAATCTTACAAGTATCGGCACGACAAGGTCACAGGTATACAGCGCAGGCAAGGCAGGATATTACACCATCACTGTTGGGCTTGATGCGACTATGACCAACTATACCTTTGACGGAGAGTCCGTTCTTACCATTACCGATAGAGCAATTACTCCCAAAGTAGTTACCGCCACCTTCTCCACTCCAAACAGCGGAATTTATAACGGCAGTAACCATACACTTACTTTAACAATTAGCGGAATAGAGGGCAGTGACAAAATTAGGCTGGGCTTATCCAATACTTTTGCTAGTTCTGACATCATTAGCGATACTACAGAACTTGTTAACGGCAGTTATAATTTTGTGGCAAAGAACGCATCCGCTTCACCCTATACCGCTACAATAAACGATATAACTGCTGTACTGGTAGGTACATATGCTGATATTACTGACTATACGCTAAGCCAAGTAGGCACAAGTAGTTATACCATTAACAAAAGAGCTCTTAATGCTAGTTGGTCGGGACATACTGCGCTTATTACTTATAATGGCGCTTTGCAAAATATTGCTACCTTAAACATTACTAACGCTGTTGCTAACGAAAATATTAGGCTAACAAATAGTGCGGTGGCGGAAAAGTATAACACAAGTGAAGCTCTTTCAGGTAGCGGACTTACACCGACAGCTACGCTAAACCTTACAAGTACCGGCACAACAAGGTCACAAGTTTATAGCGCAGGCAAAGCAGGGTATTATACCATAACTATTGCTCTTGATGCGACTATGACCAACTACAGCTTTGACGGGTTATCTGTTCTAACGATAACGGATAGAGCAATTACTCCTAAAGAAATAACTGCCACTTTCTCCACACCAAACAGCGGAACTTATAACGGCAGTAATCATACACTTACCCTAACCATTAGCGGAATACAAGGTAGTGACAAAATCAGACTGAATTTAACTAATACCTTTGCAAGCTCTGATATTACTAGCGACACCACAGAAATTGTCAACGGCAGTTATAATTTCGTGGCAAAGAACGCATCAGCATCCGCCTATACAGCTACATTAAACAATATTAGCGCGGTGGTTATTGGCACATACGCGGATATTACCGACTATACGCTCAGTCAAGTGGGTACAAGTAGTTATATCATAAACAAAAGAGTGCTTACTACTTCTTGGACGGGACAAGCAACTGCTTTAAGTTATACTGGAGTACTACAAAACATAGCAACGCTAAGTATAGGCAACGCGGTAGCTGGTGAGATTATAAAACTTGCTCACAACAACAACTCTAAGTATATAGGCAGTGGACTTCCTGTAACTAACTGCGGATTAACACCAGTAGGCACAGTTAGTTTGAGCGGAGAAGACGCTACGCGCACTCAAATTTATAAGGCAACCAAGGCGGCGAGCTACTCTTTGGCGGTTTCTCTTGAAGAAACAATGACCAACTATGTCTTTGACGAAGTGGCTATTCTTACAATAACTGATAGGATAATAAGTCCCGTTCAGCTTTATTTGGACTGGTCTGTTTATGCGGACAGCGGAACATACCTTTCTAATGCAACAAGTCCAGTAGCTACCTATTCCACCATATATAATGGCGCCAATCGTGGTGTTAATCTGAAAGTTTCCGGGTTGGTAAACGCAGAAAAAGTCATTCTTAATATACCTGTTAGCACTTATACTTCCAAAGGTTTTTTACACCAAATTACCCAAATATCTAATAACCAATCAGCGAACTTCACTTCTGTGACAGAAAACGCAACCGGTTATGATGTCTATGTCTCCAGCCTTTACAGCGTTATTGGCGGAGTTTATGTAGATGTAAACAATTATATTTTTAACAAAGATACCAATCGTTATAATTCCAGCGGAACAACTTATGCCAATATTGTAAGTTTAGATTCTACAGTGTCAAATATACGCGTTCGCACAATAATCAACAAAAAGGCGCTAACTGTTAGCTTTGACGGCAACAGCTCTTCCGTTTATAGCGCAAGCATACTAGGCAAAACGCTAAACATTAGCGGAATGGTAGCAAGCGACACTCTTACACTTGCAAGCACAGCAAATGCTTATGTGACTTCGGGCGGAGCGGCGCTAACAAATAGCGGTCTAACACCCACTGCGGCAATAATAAACCTAACTGGTGGCAGTTCTAGCCGTTCTCAAGTCTACGGCGCGAATAAAGCAGGGTATTATGAAGCTAGCATAAGCCTTAGCGGAATGGATAACTATTTTTTATCCACTGACGGAGTAACCCCAATTACTAGTTTGTCCACTTCTTGGACAATAACGCCCAGAAACTTAATAATAACTTGGACAGGTGGCAACACAAGCTATGTTTATGACGGCTTGTCACACAACCTAAATGCAAGTTTAGCTAATGTTCAAGGTAGCGACAAAATAACATTTGCAACCACCACTAATTATGAAGTAAATGGCTTTGCTAGTGAAGTAACTAGTGGCAGTCATATTTTTGCAAGTAAGAACGCAGGCACATACTTTGTGACCGCGCTTACCATCCAAAGCGTAAGCGGACACACTTATAGTAGCGCAAGTAACTATACTCTTACCGCCAATTTAGGTACGGGCAATATAAACACCAAGATAACCATTACAAAGAGATTGCTTACAGCTTCCTTTGGTAGTGCTAGTTTGACCTACAACGGCTTAGCGCAAGGTGTTGCTCTTACTCTATCTAATATTGTAACGGATGATGCAGTGACAGTAAATAGTAGCGTTTCCGCTTATTACAGTCAAGGCGGCTCGGCGTTAGCAAGTAGCGGAATAGCTCCAACTGATGCAACTTATGTCTTAGCATCTGGCAACACCACAAGAAACAAGAACTATACCGCAATAAAAGCAGGGTATTATACAATGACCATTGCGCTAGTTGCCGATAACTACCTACTAACTAGTGACGGCGAAACAGTGGTGTCTAATTTAAGTGGTAGCTTTAGCATAGCCAAAGCAACAATAAATGTAGTATTTACTGGTAGCGGAACGCTAGAATATGACGGATCTACTCACGGAGTAAGCGCAATAATTTCTGGCATAAGGAATGACGAACTTATTGCTCTTAGCACTTCTTCTTCCAACCCCTATGCAAGTATTGGCATACCTAACGGCGGAGCGGCAAGCATAAGCAACTCAACTAAAGTGTTTAGCTCTACAAATGCCCACGCTAGCGCATATACTGTGACAATAAGCGCAATAAGCGCAGTTAGTGGCACAGCGTATAGCAGTGTGGACAACTACACCCTTGCTGTAAGCGGTAATCCTAACTTTACTATTACTAAGAGAACACTTACAGTCACTTGGACAAGTGGCAGTAATTTGACATACAACGGCAACGAACAAGGTATCAAGGTAACTATTGGCAATAAGGTACTTGCTGACGCAATTAAGTTCAATATCAGTAAGTCAGCAAATATAACTTCACCCACTGGCACCGTGATATCCGCCCCTAATGATGCCACAGCCTTTGAAGTATCCTTCTTGGGCATAAATGCAGGCAGTGACTATTCGGCAAGCATAGTATCTTTAACAAACGATGCTAACGGCAACAATAATTATAGTTTGCCAAACAATAACGGCACTTGGATAATTGCAAAGAAAGAAGTTGTTATTGACTTTACTACCGACCTACTCACCCCATTATTTAACAACTTTAGCGCAGAATACAGCGGAGTGGAGAGAACGATTTATGCTACGGTTAGTCCTGCATCGATAGTGGGCAGTGATACTGTTGCTATTAGCCCGTCAAACTTCAAGGGAACCAATGTTAATAATTATGTTGCGCAGGTAACAGCTATCGGCAACGCAAACTACTCTTTGCCTGCTAACGCCACCAAGGAATGGCAAATCACCCCAAAAACAATTTATGCGTCTTGGAATGTTACTACCGCAAGTTATAATGGTAATGTAAATAGCCTAGCAACGCTTACAATAACTGGCATGACGGTAGGCAACACCATAGGAATAATAGCCACAACTAACGCTTATTCTTTGGGAACAAGTTCTTACCTAAACAACAGCGGAGTGACACCAACTAGTGGCAGTATACTTAATTTGACGGCGACTGACCTAATCAATAACCCGACTTATAGTTTCGGCGGAGTTAAGGCAGGCGATTATACAGCAGGAGTAGCCCTTAGCAATAACTACGCTAGCTATCCCAATAATAAGAACTATACTCTTGACGGCGATTTAGTGGGAGAGTATAGCATTACTAAGGCAACTATTAGTATGTCTTGGAGCAAGATTGGCACAAGCGGTGTGCAGTTCGACGGGACACCTTACGGTGTGAGCGCAACAATTAGTGGAATAGTAAATAATGAGCTAATAGTACTAACCATTGCTTCCAACAACTACGAAAGTAGCGGAATAGTTAGCAATTCCACTCAAATTACTAACAGTACTTACAACTTTACTTCAATCAATAGCGGTAGTTACAGCGTGGGCAGTATTACAGTTGCTTCCACCACATATTCAGGTAGTAGCAATGTCAACACCAGGACATCCATTTCTGTAGCCAACTACGACATAACAACCAACGAAGCGCAATCGGCATTTATTATAAGCAAGCGCATAGTCACTGTGCAAAGTTGGAGCTATGCTTCGCCATTTACCTATGACGGCGCAGTAAAGACTGTTACCGCCACCGTGGGCAATGTGGTTGGTCAAGACTTAGTAACATTTATTTATACCAACAACAGCGCAACCAACGCAGGGTCTTACACAGCAACAATAACTGGTTGCTCTCCGACTGGCAACTACCGCATAGCAAACGAGTTTGACAGCGGTTATAATCTAAGCGACTGGCAAAAAGTATTTGTTATCAACAAACGCACACTTACTGTTAGTTGGACAACAGCAAGCAACCTTATCTATTCGGCAAGCGCGCAAGGTATAAGCGTTACTATTGGCAACATAGTAATAACCGATGTTATTGCTCTCAATTTTGCTACTGACGGCACTTTACCTACGGGGACTAGCTTTGATTCTAGCGGAACGGCAACCACAGTTACTAGAGCCTTTAGCGGAGTAAACGCAGGAGACTATGAAGCAAGTATTGTTTCTGTTGGAACAAAAAATAACGGCAACAACAACTATACACTACCAATAAATAACGGAGAGTGGACAATAGCGCAAAAGACTGTTAGCTTTGACTGGGATTATTCGGGCGAACCGTTCACCTACTATTTCGGGTCGTGGAATATAAATGTAAGCAACATAAACGGCATAGTTGACGGCGCAACACTGGGAGTAACCTACAAAACACATACGCTTAGCCGTTATGTGACGGGCGGAGTGATGAGCTTTGATGTGACAGTAGCAAGCAACACCGCATCAGATTCTGGGACATATACCGCCATTGTTAGCACCCTTACTGGCACAGGCAACGAAAACTACTGCGTACCAAGCGGAGCATTGGCAAACAAGGTTTGGGAGATTGCTCCCCGTCCTATTGCTATAAGCTGGACGGATACAGATTTGACATACAACAGCTTAGGTCAGGGCGCAACTATTACCTTTGGCAACATTCTTTCCAATGACGATGTGGGATTTATTGCAAACATAAGCGGACTAACTTCTGCAGGAGCAGCATTTACCTACAACAATTTGACATTCACCTATGACAGCAAGCAAACAAGTCTAGGAATTGACACTTACACATATACCATAAAGGCTACAACGCAAGCAGGTAATTATACAGCTACTATTGTTTCCATAAACTCAGCTTTTGGCGATTCAGAAAACTATTATACACTAGCAGAAAATAACCAAAGGTCTTATACCATAAAGCAAAAAACTGTAGTTATTGACTGGGTAAAAGACAGCGTGGATACTTGGGACGGCTACTCGACACAGTATAATGGTCAAAATAGAAGCGTAATTCCTACCATTAGTGCGGGCATTGTTTGTCTAGGCGATGTAGTTAATCTTACCTACACAGGCTCTACTGGTAAGGATGCCAAAAAGTACACAGTAAGCGTGTCTGCTGTAAGCAACCTAAACTACAAACTGCCCGAAACTGTGGCTAGTGACTGGTTTATTACTCAAAGAATAATTGGCATAGCTTGGTTCTTTGGCGTATCACCGCTTGCAGAAGCAACAATAAGATATGACGGCACAACAAAGACGATACTAGCTGAAGCAAGCAATGTTGTTAGCGGAGAAACAGTAACTTTCACTTATGCAAATAATGCAAAGATTAACAAGGGTAGTTATTTAGCGACTGCAACAATAGACACAATAAATAGCGTAAACTATGCATTTGATAGTAGTGGCACGCAAACTAAAGACGCTTCTTGGCAAATCCTTGCTAGGTTAATAACTTCAAGCGATGTATCTTGGGGCACAACAACTTTTGAATATACCAATTCTGTTAAAACGGTAAGTGCAACAATAAACAATCGTATTAGCGGAGATACAATAGTAATAACATATGTAAATGCGGGTAGCAAAACCAATTATGCCACCAACAAGGGCAGTTATATTGCGGAGATATTAGCAATTGACAATGCCAATTATGCGCTTAGCGGAACAATCAGCACCAACTGGTACATTACGCCAAAACTTCTTACCGTTAGTTGGAGTACGGGAACTTATACTTATGACGGCATAGCGCACGGCATAAATGTAACTATTAGCGGAATAATTGCTAACGACTCAATTAGCTTTAATTATACCAACTCTGGCACCGCGCCAACAGCAAGTGTACTTCTTTATAACGGCAGTAGTGGCACGCTAACTCAGACTTTTAGCGCAGTTAAGAGCGCAACCAATGCTTACACTGCGTCAATTGACAGTATAACCACACTAAATAACGGTAACGAAAACTATACCTTGTCAAACAACAGCGGTAGTTGGAGAATAAATAAGGCAATAATTAGCTTAACTTGGTCGGTTCTTGGCTCCAATAGCGGTACTTATGACGGTTTAAGTCAGGGAATTACTCTAAATGTTAGTGGTATTGTTAATAACGAAAGCGTAGCGTTTACACTTCCCGAAGCGGGCAACACATACACAACTACAAACATTCCGCTCCTTGCCACAATTAACGGAGATTATACCTTTACTTCCATAAATAGCGGTAGCTATGGCGCAAGCATAACGGGAGTTACTTCAGCAAGTTCGCTTGCTGGTCATAGCAATCCTGGCGATGTATCGGCAGACAACTATACAATAGCGTCTAGCGGTACAAGCAACTATGCAATTTCTCGAAGGGCGGTAAGTATTAGTTGGGATTATTACACCGTTAACGGCGCACCTACATTAGGAAGCTGGGTTTATGACGGCTTAGCTCACGGCAGAGTAGTAACTTTAGGTAATATTTTATCAATAGATGCTTCCGCAATTAGCTTTGCTCTAACAAACGGTGGCACCAATACACCTACAAAGAGTTTGGGAAGTGAATACAGCGCAAGTGGACTTAACTTTAGGGATGCAAGCTATAACTTTACTTCCATTAACTACAGCGCAAACGCCTATTCTTCTGGTGTTAGCGGAATAAACAGTAACCCAAGCAGTAACTATTCCTTGCCAGAACCGGGACGCTTTGCGGAGTGGAGTATAAGCAAGAGAGAGCTAACTGTTAGTTGGAGTTTTGACACAACTAACGGCGCGCCCACTGTAGATGTTTGGACTTATGACAAGAAAGCTCACGGCGTGATTTTGGAAGTTAATAACATAATATCTGGGGATACCCCAATATTTACGATAAACAATACCGGCACAGTTCCTGCGCAAGGTACAAGCACCTTTACCGCTGTAAGCAGTGGAAGTACAACTTATGCCACAACTAAGTTATTTACTGCGGTAAATGCCAGTTCTTACACAGCAACCCTTGTTAGTGTATCCGATACTAACTACTCTCTGCCCACTGTTGGACTGGTAGAAACTTGGCAAATAAATAAGAAAGTTGTTAGTATCAACTTCCTTTATGACGGCACCACAACATTTACTACGGTCTATAATGGACTTGTTCACACCGTTACAGCAACCGCTGGCGGGCTGGAAACGGGCGATAATGCAACACTTACACTTACTAATGCTACGGCAACTAATGCTGGCTTATATACAACAACGGTAAATGCTATTAGCAATAACAACTATACTTTGCCGACAGCAAAGACGCGCACATTTGAGATTACTGCGCGCGACATTGTTGCAACATTAACGAACTCAAGCGTTCAGTACAAGGCTTCCCCAATAAACAATACCGATTTGGGCATTGTCTTTACCAACAAAGTGCTTACCGATACCATTACATTTACTAGCAATATTACCACAGTTAATGCCATAAATGTGGGTAACTATAATGTGCAAGTAACGATAAATAACGCTAACTATAACCTAATCAACGCAAGTACTAATATACCATTTAGCGTTACTCGCTTTATTATCCAAAAGAGCAGTCTTAACTGGCAGTATGTAAGAAGAAATTCTTCTGGCAACCTACTTAGCAGAACGGATATAACTTGGCCACCAAGTATTGGCTTTGCAAGCGGTGTTTATAATAATTTTGTAGCAAGCACTACAGGTGTATTTGTGACCGCTGGTGTTAGCTTTAGTTATCAATATTTTGGCTTCTGTACTTGTGGACATTATCACCCAAGCAGCAGTGATTATCCGTCACCTGATTATACTTTTGACATAAGCCACCAATGGTGGGATAGGTATGGCAACGGTTCATTCAAAGGCTTCCATACTGGCGGACCTAACCACGCAGGCACTTATTTCTTGATGATGAATATCACAGGAACCAACGCAAGCAACTTTGTCTTTGACGATTTGGACGATGGCTATACCGATACTAGGTTCTTCCACGACGATGGCTCCAATATTTATTTCAAATATCCTAATAGTGTCAATCCCGTAACGACCATTACTACCGTTCCCAACCTTAACGCGTATATTTTGAAGTTCACTATTGCGCAAACACCAGGCGGTTTTGTGTCGGATACCCAGTATATTAACAAAACCTTTGACGGCAATCCGTATACAGATTATCCCGAAATCATTGGCTATTTGCCATCGGATATGACAATCTATATAGATAATGTCACCTATACCTATGCCCAGTATATCAGTACGCAAACGGTAACTAGAGAGTATAAGAACGCAGATTATTTGATAAAATTCACTGTTTCGGACGGACAGAGTACCACTTCGTGCGACAACATTGGCGGTACCACGCAATCTGTAGAATGGTATCTAACTGTTAACAAGCGACCAATAATTGTTAGCGACACATCAGCAATTGATTCTTGGACAAAACTGTTTGACACCAATACATCGTATACTTACTTTGCGGTGGAAGCATTTGACGCGTTAAACGAAACGGGCATAATTGATGCTCTCAAAGCTAGCGTAAGCGCATCCTTTGACAGCGCAGGGGCAGGAGAACGCACTATTACATTCGTTGTGGTAGGAACAGACAGCAACAACTATTTGTTTGACATAACTAATGACGATGACGACCTTACTACAGACAGTGTAGCAGGATATATTACCCGTCAAATTATTGCCGTGTCGGCAGATACTTTTGACAAGGTCTACGACAAGGTACTAGATTTTACCGCATACACCATTGGCGCAGGAAGCATTCTTCCCCAAGCACCAGTCACGGTGTCCGCTTCCTATGACTCCATTCTTGCCGGCGCAAGAACGGTTACCTTTGTTGTTTCTGGCACGGACTCGGGCAACTACACAATGACAATCAATGCGGGCGCAGAAGATACCTTTGCCGCTAGCGCGACCATTTACCGCAAGGGAATAACCATAGACACAAGTATTACCAGCAAAACTTATGACGGCAACAATATAGCGATTTTTGATTACAACAGCTCTGCAATACTAAGTGGCGACACCCTTAATGTAACTGGGCTATATGACGATAAGAACGCAGGCACAAACAAAACCATAACATATTCTTTGGGTACAACGGATGATGCGGATAATTATAAATTCGGTAGTGACGGCACCGCGCTAGAAACGGAAAAATCCACCATTGCGCTAACTAATGGAGAAATCCAACAAAGAATACTAGATTTAACTTGGACAGATAGCCGCACTAGCATTATTTATAATAAGACATCTCATTCAGTTACGCTAGTTATTGACAACATTGTATCTGGCGACACACTGTCTATACTGGATGTGGGCGTTAATTCCGCTGATTATGACAAAAACGGTATAGATTGCTATAACACAACCTATACATTTGACAACACAGCAGCAGGAAGTTATACAAAGACAATAAATATTTCTAGCGACACCAACTACATTATTACCGCCAACGGCAGTTATTCTTGGAATATTAGCAAAAGGGGAATAAAGGTCAATTGGGTGGTTGATGCGCAAAGCTCATGGGATAGCTTTAGCACCATTTATAATGCGCAAACACGCAGTTTGACTTATAACTTATCTAAGGTTGACGGAGTGACAGAATCTGGTTTGATACTTGGTGATGTGCTTGGCGACCGTGCTAGCGGAACTTCTGCAATAAATGTAAGCAATAACACTGCATATATAGAAATTGAGAATGACAACTACTATATTGACAGCGGAGCAAGCAGGAGTTGGTCAATAACCAAAGCTACTATAAGTGATAAGTTCCTTAGCGACATTGTCACAAGCTATGACGGCTACAGCCACGCAATAACAGTAGATACCACCAGTCACCTAGGCGACATTCTAACGGCAAGTTATACCATTACTCCTTATGGCGGAAGTACAACTAGTGGTAACAGCGCAAAGAATGTCCACTTCCACAGTTTGGTCGTATCTTACTACACAGTTACCGCCAGACTTACCAATATAAACTACTTTGATTATGAAGTGCCAAACTTAGTTGACACCAACTTGTACAGCGCAAAACTTACAATAAATCCAGTAAATATAACAAATCTGTCGATGAGTGATATTGACAGCGAATATAACGCTACTATTCAATATCTGTTTGTAAACGAAGCCACAGACCACCAGGCAACAACGGTTAATACACAAATTGGCGAAGACATTGTAAGTATTAGCTACAGCATTACTACCACAAACGGCACAATTATTAGCGGAGTAAATAACGGCGCTAAGTCGGTAGGAAGTTATACCATTACCGCAACAATTGGACAAAGCAACGGCAACTATAATACTTTGGTACTAAATAGAGAACTTGATATTGCCGCAACTAGCATCAAAAACAGCCTAGGCGATACCATATCGATGAGCGAAACTATCAAGAATGTGGACTACAACAAGCAAAGCCACAGCATGGCAGTTAGCGCGCTAGACGGCGATGCAACACAGTTCTTTGCTCTTGACTCAGCAACGATAGCAATAACCTATACAATTAACGGCGAAGTGGGCAACTCTGCAACAAATGCTGGTTTTTATCGCATAGTAGCTACTGTAGTGGCAAAAATAGAAGGAGAAGCGACAAGCAACTACATTCCGCAAAACATTGTGGGAGAGCTTACCATTAACAAAGCTACAATGTTCAATACCACTAATGGCGGCGGATTCTATCTTGAAGGCGGAACAAAGAGTTATGACGGCAAAAACTATTATCTTAATGTAAATACCGTTCAAGAAATGGCTCTTTCAATATCTAGGGTTAATAATGTAACTATTTATCCTAAAAATTCAGCTGGGTACACTACTGGCAGTGACAATGCGGAAGTTACTTATACATATTCTTACTTGCCCCCAGTAGGAAATGCTGTGGCAGTAATAAACGCGCTGCATGTGGGGACATATTCCGTTACCGCAACCATAAAGAACGACAACTATGAAGATTATGTGTTGCCACTTGCGGGCAGTGCAACTCTTAACATTACACCTATTGATATAGAGAGTGTATTCCTAAATCTGCCCGAACTAATGCAAGAAGATGGCGGAACCAACCAAAGACATTATGACTATACCAATAGCTATTATTCTATCGGTGTGTCAAGGTCAGCAAGCGTAATTAACACCACAATAATTACTAGCATCACCCTTACAATTGGTGGCGAAAATACTTCAGATATAGCAAGTATTACCTACGAATATACCTATTATTTACCAAACAGCGAAGATATAGATAGTAGTGGAGCATTTAATAGCACCACCGCAAAGAACGCAGGCAGGTACGCAATTACCGCCACAATCACGGCAAGCGGCGATGCAATTTATGACTATAACGAGGCACAACTAACAAGCACTATGATAATTGCGCCAGTTGGTATAGTTGGTATTTCTGCGCCGAATATTTCTGCAACCTATGACGGCACAAGCAAGAGTTATACCGCAAGCGGTAGTGTAACGCAGTTTGAAGAGAGCGTAAACATTAGGTATGCAGTTGTGTCCGATTCTGGCTCAGTAGACAGCATTACCGCAACAGATAATGTGGGAGTAACTGCTCTTAACGCGGACGGTTATACTATCTATTCTTATATAAACGAAAATGCGGTGGGCAATACGAATTATGACTGCAACTACCTATCCAAAACATTGGTGGGCAGATTAGAAATAGCCAAAGCAACAATGTACAACCTGAACTTTGTGAGCAGTCAAGTTATTTATGACGGTTCAAGTTATTATCTTGTTGTTACATCACCCGACATTGAGACAGCGGTTGTTAGGTCAGAGCCAAGCTCTACAATGACAATTCGGCCAAGCACAAACACAGCCTTTAGCGAAAACGCTAGCGTTAGTTACAAAATAGGGGCAAGTGATTTTGTTGGGGCAATTAGAGCAGGCACATATAGTATTACCGCTACCGTAACAAACAGCAACTACAATGATTTTGTCACCACTTCAACGCTTACTATTAACAAAGCGGATATGTGGGCAGTGGTTGACGGAACGGAGAACGCAAGAACATTCTATTTTATTACAGAAGACGGTAGCACATATTCTTTGACCTATGATACAAACACTTATTTTATCAATGTGGGAACGACTAACACCACCGCAATAATAAGTGACAATTCTTATGTTACTTCCCTTGATGTCCGTCCGAAAGATATGACTTTGGCGCAAAGAACGAGCGTCGGGCTAAACGACAGCGCAACTATTAGCTACTTATACGACAGTAATATATTTAGTGGCGCAAAGAACGCAGGTACTTATAGTCTGACAGCAATACTTCACAACAGCAATGGTGACTATAACGATGTTACGCTAAACGGTACTTTGGTTATTGATAAGGTTAAGTTTGACGGCACAGTTAATAACTTACCTAGCATTTACTTTACCGGTACAACAAGAATTTATGACGGTGACCGCCACTATGTTGGTATATCAGATATTGCGGACACCTATGTAGATAGCCTAGTATCTACCGTTAATTTGTTACCTACTGACGGCACAGCAAGCATTAGGTATTATTACAACACCACAGGAAGCGAAGTTTATTCCACAGCCTTTGTTGGGGCAACGGATGCAGGTATCTATTATTTGTATGCGTACACCGATATTGCTGACGCAACAACAGACAACAACTATGAGATGTGGTCATCTACTACCACGCTAATAATCAACAAACTTGACTTTGTGGACGAACCCTTCCATTTAGGTCTTCTATATTTAGTTGGCACAACCAAAACCTATGACGGAAGCACTCACTACACTGGAGTAAGCCAAGTTAACGAATATTTGGATATGCTTGTTTCCAGCTTGTATTATGAAGATGTGGGACTAACTGTATCAATTAACTATAGCTACAACTATGACGCAGAAGCTATGGGCACCTTTGTTGGTACTGCCGATGCTGGTACTTATGAAGTTACGGCAACTATTATAGAAACAACCAACTGTAAGGGTTGGACAGCCACAGCAACTATCGTTATTGAGAAGTTAGAGTTCAAGGACGAAGCAGGACACCTTGGGCAGTTGTTCCTTGTGGGTAGTACTATCATTTTTGACAAACTTACCCACTATCTGGGCGTAAATTATGAAGAAACAACGCTGGATAATAATGTTACACACCTAACATATTTTGAAGGCATGCTGACAATTGCAGTAAACTACACCTACAACAACGATAACGGCGCCACCTATAGCAACTTTAACGGCGCATACGATGTCAATACCTATTATATTAAAGCGAATATTGTTGGCACAAAGAACTATGAAAGTTGGCAGGGAAGCGCAGTACTTACCATAGAAAAGTTACGCTTTAACGATACAGTTGGGCAGCTTGGCTCCTTGTATATGAAAGATGTCAATATAGGTTATGACACAAACACTTACTATACTGGTGTTAGTAAGTCAGATTTGTGGACAAACAGCTTACCTTCTTCCTTAACATACTTCCTTAGTGGCGGTAACATCACTATGGATATAGTTTATACCTACTCATACAATGGTGGAGTAGTAGCCACATTTACTGGGGCAACTAAGGCAGGACTTTATGAAGTTACCGCAACAATAAGCGCGCCACTTGACAACAGTTATGAAGCATGGACTCACACAGCAGAACTTGTTATTAACAAAGCTCAGTTTGGGGAGGGTAGCTTAGCCGCTCTATACTTTAGGGGCACCACAATAAAATATGACATGCTAAGCCACACAGCATACGCAAGTCACGCAGACTCTTATTCTACCGTAGCAATGACAAGCGTGAATTTACTTGGCACAGACGGCACTGCTACTATTGAGTATCATTATAATACAGACGGTAGCACAATCTATACCGAAGCATTCTCTGGCAAGGTAAATAGCGGAACATACTACTTGCGCGCAAGTTTGGTATTTGATGTTGACGATGCAGAGAATTATGAAGCGTGGGTGGGACTAGCAACGCTAATTATCAATCCGCTAACCTATGTAAGCGGAGAAATTGGCGACCTAAAGCTAAACGGCGGAGAGATTATTTACAATGGTGTGGTTCACTACGCTGGAGTTACCGAAGACATTACTTGGCTTGACGCACAAGTAAGCACCATAAATGTAACACTGGGAGTAAATACCCTTGTTATACCGATATATTATTATTACAATACAGACGGAAGTGGGGTTTATTCTACGGCATTTAACGGCATGGCGGATTCTGGCACCTATTATATTAAGGCGGTTATTGAAGCAGAAGAAAACGGCAATTATAGTGCTTGGGAAGCAGAAACAACTATTGTTATACACAAACTAAAATGGGATAGTACCATTTCGGGCAACTTGGATACATTGTACTTTGTGGGCAACAGTGGCAGACTTTATGACGGGAACAAGCACTATGTAGGTATAAGCAAAACTAACGAATATAACAATAATTATGTAGGGAACTTGTACTACTTGCTAAGTGAAGAGGGCATTATTGCAAGCGATAGCGAAGGCGCTAACTTAGTTATTGCTATAAGTTACAAATATTATAACGGAGTATACGGCACAGGCAACTATGATACGGACTTTAGTTATGCAGAAGAAGCAGGAATATATAACATTCAAGCAAGGATAGTTGAGAGTGTCAACTATGAAGGCTGGACGGGCGAAGCGACATTTACTATCAACAAACTCCGTTGGATAGATGAAGAAGGCAACCTTGGATTGCTTTATCTAAGTGGCACAACAAGAACTTTTGATATGACCACTCACTACGCAGGAGTGTCAAGAACGGAAAGTACCTGGGTGGACGATAATATAACACAGCTTACATTTAACAGTGCGGGTATAAACTTGGTTATTCCTATTGCTTACAAGTATTATTTGGGAGAGACTGGCACTTATACAACGCCATTTATCGGTGCTTATGATTCTGGTATATACAATATTCAAGCAGTTATTTCCGAAACCAACAACTATGAAGGTTGGAGTGGGACTACAGTTATTACAATAAACAAACTACTATGGAATGGCACGGACAACAACCTAAGTACCCTTTATTACATGGGCGCATCCATTTACTTTGACCTACTTACTCACTATGTAAGTATAAGCGTGGGAAGTGAAGTTTGGAACGATAGCCAACTAACAGCACTTAACTACAATGTAAGTTCAACAGGCGTTAGCTATCTTGGAGCAGTTGAAGGTAACCTTGTTATACCTATTAGTTACAAGTACAATATTGACAATTCTGGAGTTTATGACACAGATTTCAAAGGCATTAGCAACAGCAGTAAGATTTATTTGAAGGCTATTATATTAGAAAACCAAAATTATGCAGGATATGAAGCTACAACAACATTTGAAGTCAAAAAACTAACCTTCACAAATAATGGTTTGGGCGAAATTGACGAAGCTAATGGTCATCTAGGCGAGCTTTATTTTGTGGGGAATACCGTCAATTATGATATGTTAAGCTACTCAATTGGCGTCAATTATGATAATGCATACCAAAATGAGCTTAGACCGAGTTTAACATATAATCTTGCTGGTGGCGTACTTAGTATACCTATCCATTACGCTTACTATGAAGGTGACGAAGGCGTTTGTGACATACTGTTTACTCAAGTAACAGATGCAGGCAGATATGTGGTAATGGCGCTAATAGATAACAACCTAAACTATGAAGGCTATGAAGAATATGCCGTGCTTAAGATAAACAAACTTAGCTTTACTTTTGGTAGTCTGGGCGAACTGTATTTCGTGGGCGACATAAGGGCATACGATGGTTACACTCACCATATGAGCGTAAGTAAGACAGTAACCACCTACAACGATGTAGCGCCAGAAACGCTAGTTTATGTTCTTAGTGGCGGCACCCTAAACATTGATGTTGTTTATAAACTTTGTATGGGCGCAATTATTGGAGAGTATACAGATAACTTTATATCAGCAACCAATGCAGGCATTTATAATGTGCAAGCAAGCATACAAGGCACCAAGAATTATGACGGTTATTTGGCGGAAGCAACCCTAAAGATAAATAAACTTACCTTTACAACAGGCACCATAGAAAATGGGCATTTAGGCGAAATATTCTTTGTGGGTACCGAAAGAGATTATGACATGGGCACTCATTATGTGGCAATAAACTATGCAAATGAGTGGCAGGATAGTCCAAGGGGAAGTCTAAACTATGTACTACCTAATGGCAGTGACTTAATTATTCCTATTAGTTATACCTACTTTATGGGGCTTGTAGGCAGTTATCAAGATGAATTCACCTCGGCAACCAGTGCTGGAATTTATAATGTGCAAGCAAAGATACTGGATAACATTAACTATGATGGTTTCACGCAGAGCGCTCTGCTAACCATTAACAAACTTAGCTTTACCGCAGGCAGTTTAGGAGAACTGTTCTTTGTGGGAGACACTAGGGCATATGACGGCTATACCCACTATATGAGTGTATCAAAAACGGAAAACACTTTCATTGACACCGCGCCTGATACCTTAGAATATGTGCTGACATATGGCAGTATTTTGATAGATGTAGATTACACCTATTATTTAGGTAGCACTGGCGAATATTTACTGAGCTTTGTTAACGCAACCAACTCCGGCATCTATAATGTGAAAGCTAACATACCCGGCACAGAGAATTATGACGGTTATACTGCTTATGCAACACTTACCATTAACAAACTAACCTTTACCGAAGGGGATATTGAAGAGGGTAATTTAGGGCTTGTGTACTTTGTCGGCACTACCATAGATTATGATATGCTTACCCACTACGCGGGGGTTAGTTACACTAACGAATGGAAGGACAGCATAACTGCTTCACTTAATTACACCTTACCTAATGGTAGCGCACTTAATATACCGATAGGGTACACCTATTATTTGGGACAAAGCGGAACTTATAACCTAGAATTTACTTCGGCAACCGATGCAGGCGTTTATAACATCAAAGCATTGGTGGCGGACAATACCAACTATGAGGGTTTTGAAAAGACCACAACGCTTAATATTAACAAACTTAGCTTTACACTTGATAGTCTGGGCGTCCTTTACTTCGTGGGCAACGAAAGAGCCTATGACGGTGATGCGCACCATATGAGTGTATCTAGGACAGAAAGCGCCTATACAGATACTCCAGCAAGCACACTTACTTATATCCTTGACGGCGGGACAATAGTCATTGATGTAGAGTACAAATACCATATGGGGCTAGAAGTAGCGGAGTTTATCGACACATTTACTAGCGCAACCAATGCAGGTATTTATAATGTAAGAGCTACCATTCCCGGCACCATCAACTATGAAGGCTTCCAAGAAACCGCGCTACTTATCATTAACAAACTTACCTTTACAAACAATGCTTTGGGCGAAATTGATGAAGCTAACGGTCACTTAGGCGAGTTATTCTTTGTGGGACAAACCATGCAGTATGATATGGTTACTCACTATATTTCTGTCAGCTACCAAAATGCTTATTCCGACCAAAGCAAAAACAGCCTAACATATGTAATAGGCAATAACAATTCCTTAGTTATTCCTATTAGCTATACCTACTTCAAGGGCGAAAGCGGTAGTTATACCAATGAGTTTATTTCCGCAATCAATGCAGGCAAGTACAATGTAATGGCAAAAATAATAGAAACGACCAACTATGCAGGGTTTGAAGGCACAGCGGTACTAGAAATACAAAAACTTACCTTTACACCTGATAGCTTAGGCGAGCTTTATTTTGTAGGAGATACTCGTCCTTATGACGGCGATACTCATTATATGAGCGTATCATCAAGCGCAACTTACCCAGACACTGCGCCACAGGACCTTGTTTATAACCTAAACGGCGGCACCTTAACTATAGTTGTTAGTTATACCTACCATTTAGGTGAGAGTGGCAACTATGATATGACATTTACAGACGCAATAAACGCAGGGGTATACAATGTAAAAGCTAGTATTATTGGCACAGAAAATTATGACGGCTTCTTAGCTTATGCCACTCTAAATATACTAAAATTAACATTTACCGCAGGGGATATAGAAGACGGACACTTAGGCGAGATATTCTTTGTCGGTCACACAATGCAATATGATATGGGCATTCATTATGTGGCAATAAATTATGCCAATGAGTGGCAAGACAGCCCAAGAACTAGCCTAACTTATACTTTAGCTAACGGCAGTAATATTGTTATTCCCATAAGCTATACCTACACACTTGGGGCAGGTGGCGACTCTAACGAGTTTATTTCGGCAACAAATGCAGGAGTTTATAATGTAACTGCTGTTATTACCGAAAGTATGAACTGTGAAGGATTTGAAAAGACCGTTGTACTAGAAATTGAGCAACTAACATTTACAGAAAACAGCTTAGGTGTGATGTACTTTGTTGGGGACACAAGAGCTTATGACGGATTTACTCATTACATGAGCTTATCTGACACCAATGCCTTTGTAGACACTCCACCAAGCAATTTGGTCTATGTCTTAGCGCACGGCACACTAAATATTAGTGTTAGCTATACCTACTATTTAGGAAGCGTACCACAAGATTATAGCCAAAACTTTGTTGATGCGACCAACGCAGGTATTTATAATGTAAAGGCAACAATAACAGGCACCAACAACTACGAAGGCAAAGAGTACTATGCCACTCTTACCATTAACAAACTTACCTTTACCGCAGGGAACATAGCAGACGGTCACTTAGGCGAGATATTCTTTGTCGGTCGCACTATGCAATATGATATGGGTACTCACTATGTTGCAGTTAATTATGCAAACGAGTGGCAGGACAGCCCAAGGACAAGTTTAGTTTATACCTTGCCGAATTCCAGCACCCTGACTATACCAATTAGCTATACCTATTTCTTAGGTACGGGGGGTTCTTATAGTGAAGAGTTCTTACAGGCAAGTGATGCAGGAATATACAATGTACTAGCAAAGATTACAGAAACAATCAACTATGAAGGTTTTAGCGAAGAAGCGATATTAGACATACAAAAACTTACCTTCACAACAGGCAGTTTAGGCGAACTGTTCTTTGTGGGCGATGTTCGCCCCTATGACGGCGATACTCACTATATGAGTTTAAGCAGTCAAAACTTATTTACAGATACCGCACCAGTTGACCTAGAATATGTTCTCACATATGGCACACTAGTTATTAGTGTTAGCTACAACTATTATCTAGGCAGTGAACCAAAAACTTATGACCAAATATTTACTAGCGCAACCAATGCAGGCATTTATAATTTGAAAGCAACCATTGCGCCTAACACCAATTACGAAGGCAAAGAATACTTTGCTGTGCTTAACATTACAAAATTAGTATTCCAAAACGGAGAACTAAGTAATATTGATGTTGTTAACGGATATTTGGGCGAAGTTTATTTTGTGGGAGAAAACAGAGCATACGATATGGGCTCTCACTATGTTGCGCTAAGCTATAACAATGCTTGGCAGAACAGTCCACGCACTAGCTTTAGCTACACCTTGCCAAACGGTGACCCACTTGTTATTCCTATTGCTTATACTTACTATCTAGGGGAAAGTGGCTTGTACGAAACAGAGTTTGTGTCAGCGACTAATGCAGGCAAGTACAACATAAAAGCAACCATTGAAGATAACAGGAATTATGAAGGCTTAGAAAAAACAGTAGTGCTTGAGATAGCTAAACTAACCTTTACCGAAGGAAGTTTGGGCGAAATATACTATGTGGGCAACGAAAGACTTTATGATAGCAAAACTCACTATATGAGCATTTCTAAGACAAATCCCACCTATCCCGATGCGCCCCCGGAAGATTTGGTTTATAACCTAACCTATGGCGATTTAGTGATAACCGTAGAATATACCTATTATTTAGGCTCCGAAGTGCTTCCATTTAATGACGAGTTTATTTCCGCAACGGATGCAGGCATTTATAATGTAAGAGCCTACTTTGCAGGCACTGTCAATTATGACGGATTTGATTCAGTTAAAGTACTGAAGATTGACAAGTTAAAATGGGCAGATATAGAAGGGCATCTAGGCAGTCTATACCTAGCGGGCACAGAAAGGTTCTATGACACCAACGCTCATTATACTGGAGTGTCGCGAGTTCAAGACACTTGGGTGGATAGCGAAGTTAATTCCGTAATAGTAAGCATTGGACTAGCTAATGTCACTATACCGATTATTTATACCTACTATTTGGGCGAACAATCAGGAGAATATAACCTTCCATTCACTAGCGCAACCAACTCTGGCATTTATAACATTAAGGCAACCGTTGAAAATAATATCAACTATGACGGTTGGACAGAAACAACTACGCTAATAATAAATAAACTACAATTTAACGGCGAAGATAAGAACCTTAATAAGATTTTCTTAGTGGGCGGAACCACTCCTTATGACATGCTTACTCACTATGCAAGCATAAGTTTAGACAGTGCCAGCTGGAACGATACATTATTAACACAACTAAACTACAATATTAGCGGACTTGGTGTTACTTACACAGGCGCAACGCCAGGTAATGTTGCAATACCTATTATTTATACTTTCGATAGCGCTCTTGACGGCTTGTTTAGTGAGAACTTTGTAGGAATAACCAACGCATCAAGTATTTTTGTGCGGGCAACAATAGAAGATACAATTAACTACGCAGGTTTTGAAGCAACAGTTAGCTTATCAGTTACCAAACTTGAGTTTGCCACAGGCAGTGTGACAAACGGTTATTTAGGTGCTTTATCATTTAACGGGCCTTCGAGCGCTATGGTTTATGACGGACTAGAACATAGAGTGGCAATAAATAATAGCACAACAGATTGGCTGGATACTGAGATAAATTCTTTAGTTTATAACCTAGCTGGTGGCACGCTTAATATACCTATTGTTTATGAGGTGAGCTTTGACCAAATAGTTTATCAGCTATTCGATTTCGCCAAAGATGCCAACACCTATTATTTGAGAGCGACCATTGCTCCTGAAGCTAACGGCAATTATGACGGCAGTCAATTTGCTTATACCTATGTAATAAAGCCCTTTGGTACAAGCATTAACTGGATTAAGCCGTCCACCAATATGTCCACTTACAACGGCTTTGACCAAACTTCCACTATAAGCGCTTCCGTTCAACTTATCCAAAGTGAAGGTGGCATAATAAATCTAAAAGTTTATTTCTTGAAGCCAAGCGACCTTAGCGGTGATTATGATTACAGCCAATTAAGTGGTACGGATAAGGTAGAAGTAACAGAAACTTATATCAAAGTAAATGGTGTAGTAACAGACGATATTAGTGGAGTGTTCCGTCAACAATACTACTTTGCAGGCGATTATGTTATGATAGCTGTCTTTGACGGGGATATTGATAACGACTTTGACCCAGCAAACTATGCGCTAACTAACTATGAATCGCTATGTCAAATAATGGTTATGAACAAAGCATCTATTGACCTATTCCTAGTAGGGCAAAGACTAACTTATGATTCATACATGCATTATGTATCCGCTAGCTCGGTAAACGCCTGGAGCGACACACTCCCACTAACCAACATTGATTTGCAAGGTAATGACAAGGGAGTTATTAGCAATCTTTATAATACTGACGGCACGGACGAGTATTATGACATCTTTGTGGGACAAACTAACGCAGGTCACTACTATATCAAGGCAACGGTAATGATTGATGCAAGCATTGTAAGCAACTATATTGCTTGGGAAAAGTATGCAGAACTTATTATTGATAAGAGAGTTCTTAATATTACTTCTACTTCTGCAATAGGTGACTGGACTAAGGTTTACGATACCACAAGCGACTATACAGACTTTACATTTGGCAATGTGGCAGATAATGACAGCATTACTTGCACAATAACTTATAAAAATAAGAACGCAGGCACCGCCAAAGAAATGAATATTACACTAGACGCTGGCGTGGGCAATGAGCACATTTTGGACAACTATACTCATATAGAAATTGCTAGCGGAATAATACTTAAGAAAGAATTGCGTTTTGTAGATACCTTTGTTTGGGTAAAAGATTATGACGGTACAAACATTGCTATCCCACAAATAGGTGGCGCACCTGCCGACCTTAATGCAAGCAGTAACTACCTAACAGGCTATGAAAAGTTCGCAATAGATGATGTGACTGTTTCTGCGCTATACAACAGCAAAAATGTTGTGGAAGCAAATAGAGTTATTTTTGGACTAGCAGGTGACGATGCGCAAAACTACGAAATCGAAGATTTTGTTGCAGAAGATGGCACAAGACTAATCAATTCAATCAATGTAAACATCAACTGGAGAGAAACAAGTTTAATTTATAACAGCTATGTAAGGACAGCTCAAGCGCAAGCAGATAATGTATCAAATGGCATAGATGCTTACTCTTATACCAATTCTTACATCAACTTACTTGGTGACGATATCAGTAGCCCTTACCTATCAACTAACGGTATATTTGTGTTCGCGCTTAGTTACGAGCAAAACGGAGTAGCTTCTATTTATAAGAATGCAGGTATTTATGATATTGTGGTAAACGACAGTAGGCTTACCTATGTAAGTAGCGAAGATTATTATACCTTAGAACATAACTACATTCTTAGCGGTACGGAAGTAGAAGGAAATATCCAAAAGCTAGATATCGTGGTAGGCTGGGACTTAGAAAGCAATCTTGTTTACAACGGTCAGGAGAGAAATCTTTCTGCTGAAGTATTCGTTGTGGGCGCAGATATAGCTACTTATGGCGACAATATGTACGGCAGAATACCGCTTGAGATTTTAGGCGCAGAGATAGAACTTACTGATATTGACGGCAACAATCTTGTATCAGGCTTAGGCTTATACAGGGGTGGCGAGAGAATGAGCATATTTAGGAACGCCGGCAATTATTCTGTATTTGCTCAGCTTATAGAAGAACTTGACATAAACTACAACCTAGTGGGCGGTCAAAAGCTCAATGTCATTATTGACAAGGCAAGCACATCGAATTATTTTAGCTTTACAAATAACGGGCAGGTGTTGGAACTACCTAAGTACGACTATGGCTTCCAAAACTATTTGTTTGTTGCGCCTTATGAGAAGTTGGAAGAATACGGAAGTTTACGGTATCATTCAAGTTTTGGCACATCAGGCAGTTATTATCCTGAGATAGAGAGCACATCTTATCAATACGATAACGATATATTGGTAAAAGTTATTTATAATGGTGGCGACTTTAGTTATTACCAAGAAGCAAACGATTATGCAAGTGGCAACAACGGTATGGCAAGGGCGGGAGCCTATACAGTATCGGCAACGATTAACGAAAGCGAAAACTATTATGGCTGGCAGAGCAGTATAGATGTCTTTATTGCTAAGGGCGATATAACCAACATAGTAATTGGGGACTATTTGAATAACCCAGACGGAACTCCGCTTGTATACAAGGGCAGTAATTATGGATTATATGCTGCGCAAGAAGGAAGCGCGCATGATTATAACACTAGTGTTGTCACCCTATATATGCTTGACGGTACTGTAGCTAATATAAGATACAGACTAGACGAAGTACAATACACAGGTAGTTTGGTTGTTGTTAATGGCACAGTATCGGCAAACTATCTAAAAGACGGCAACAATCTACCAATACTGCTTTCTGGCGGAATTTCCTTAATGAATACCGCAGAAACAAGTTTTGTTGGTTTCTACCAAATAACAGCATCGATAACTAACGATATTAACTACAATGATTGGGACGACTTTGGCGTTATGCGTATAGCTAAGTACACCACCGAAGTGTTGTGGCAGGGAAAAAGCACAGGAGATAGCGTATTTATTGGTCTAGGCGATAGCACATTTATCTTTAACGGACTGAACCAAATTAGCAGCGTTGAAGCGTTTGTTAACACTCTAGGCAATGATGTTGTCGGCAATAAGGAATACCTAGATATTCTTAGCGCGCCTACAGCTGAGTACGCGATAGGCTATAACGAAAATAACGGAGGAGTTAATGCTTTCCGTCTATCCGGCGACTATAACTTTAATTGTCAATTAGATACATCTAGCGGACATTATGCGGTGCTAGAGCGCAACTATCATATTTTATCGTCTTCCCCGGTTGTTACTATGGAAAAGTTCAATGTAAGCTTGAAGTGGTATATAAATGGAGAAATTAACGAATACGACCCAGAAAATCCGCCCGTATATGACGGCATAGCGCAGTCACTAATAGCCATAGGCAGGGGCGTGTTGTACATTAGAAGAACGGGCACACCAGGTAACTATGACTATGTACCATCATTAGTTGCTGTTCCACTAGAAACGGACGAATATGACGAATTCGGCAACAGAAACTGGGAAGCAATAGTAGCAGGTGACGATTACCGCGCCAATGTTACTAGGATTAGTCCCGGAGCCATTGATACCACAGAATATTATGACGAATTTGGCAATGCTTACAGCTATGATGTGTGTTACTTTAATTATAACTACGAACTACCCGACGAAGGCAGAACACTTAACTGGAAGATACAAAAGCGCCCACTAGTTATTCAAGTAACAGACGGCGACCTTATCACGCTAAAGAAGTATTACAACGGTAGCAGTAACTTCATTATTGACGAAGAGCAAAGTACATTTAACTTTGTATTTAGCGGAGAAACTATAGAAAGAAACGGTATAGTAATTAGGCTTTATGACGAAATAGCCACATACAAGGTGGTGGGCAAAAATGGCAACAATGAGTTCTCATATATCATAAAGGGAATAGTAGAGAGCGACTCATACGCAAAACACAAGTGTAACACCTGTGGCTATGTTTATCAAGAAACCGACTTTAACAGCTACTCTGTAGAAGACCAGAGCCTAAAAGGATATTCCATTATTACCAACATAGCAGGTACCAGATGGGAAGATTTGCCAGAAAACTATGAGTGTCCGCTTTGTAAGAAAAAAGCTGGAACAGATGCGCTCAAACTTATAGAAGACCTTTACCAACTTGTAATGGTAACAACCTATAATGATAGCGTTATGGAATACATTGTGCTTGCGCAACTAATAGACAAACTCTATGAAGCCGCAGACACAGCTTACAGCAACAACTTGCTTACAGA
>CAYJBW010000005.1:0-4286 GCA_964368255.1 uncultured Christensenella sp. | reverse complement strand
CCAACTACAGCAAGTTAACTGGAGCTATCGCAGTGGTAAATACTTGTATAACAAGCGCAGACAGTACTAGCGTAAGTTTTGCTATTAACGGAAAAATTACTGGTGTTACTCTTAAGGACATTAGTTTGATTATGTCTTTGCGCTATGCTTATAACAAATTAAGCGCACAAGCAAAACTACAAGTGGATACAAGCACTCTAGGGTTCTTAGAAAGCGCAGAATCAGCATTGTTTAGGATAATAGACGAAACGCTAGCAGAATCCAAAGTTGCTACCGAATTAAAACACCATGATGTAGCTAAGAACTTCATTGATAACGCTATGCTAGAGTACTATATGGTAGAAATAAATACCGTTTATAACGCATCTCAAATAATTAGCCGTTATAGCAAAATTGCAGCTAACAACAACGCATTAAGTTCACTATGCAGTGGCAGTGGCTCTATGTATCTAGCAAAAGCAGTGCTAGCAAGCTCCGAAACGGCAATTGCATCTAAATTGTCACTAGAAGGTGATGCAATAACGCTTACACAAAACACTGCTGCTATGTACTATGTGGATAGGCTAGAAGCTTATTTAGTTAAGAACCGTATTGATAATCTCGGTACCTTTATAGATTATAATGCAGGAATGTCGACAGCGAATAAGCCCAACACATACCTATACAACATAGGCAAAATTGGCTATGTGTATGACCTGTACACAAATATCAGCGCAAATGCCAAATCATATCTGTCTAGTATTTATGGCTCATCTTATGCAACAACAATTACTAATGCTATGAATAAAGCCCGCAGTGTGGCGCCTTCGGATGATGATGCATGGTATTTTGTCAACAATGTAGTGGGTGGATTTGATTCTGATCCTTACGACAGTGATCCATTTGACAACCTATTAAATATTCAAACGGCAAGGAGAGCGTACAACTTACTGTCATCAGCTTCCAAAGCAAATATTAGTGACGCACCCCTTATTGCAGTAGAATCACAACTAGCTATAGTGTTCGTCAACACATATATCAATAGTTTGCCAACATCTCTTAGCATACATAACGGCATTACTTACGGTTCCAATCCCACAAGTGTGGCGCTAGTATCCTACATTGCTATGAGATTTACTGCCATTACTATGAATGCGGTCGCAAATACGATAAATGCCAAAAAAGCAGATTTTAAGGGACTGTTTGGATTTGATGTAAAGTTCTATATTACTTCTAACCAAATCACCGTAGATATTGCCAGGCTTACCGTTAATGCACTTCCCAAAGATGTTGTAGGAATGTATGTGAATACCAACTTTGTGGATGTGTCCGAAGGCATATTGCTATCCTATTATATATCCGCAATAAGTTCTCCTGTTACACTTAATGACGCAGGCATTATTGAGTATATAGAATTTTTATATGCTACTATGAGCATGGGCGCAAGGTCGTTTGTAAGGAATTATAGCGTTTTTGTTTCAGCGCGTTCTGCTCTAAACACAATTAAAGCTAATTTATCTTCAAGAACTAATTATTCTACAGTAATGAGTATGATTAGCGATATTGGCGAAATTAGTGCGTTAAACTTTGATACGATAATGAAGGTTAATTCCGCTAGAATAGCTTATAAATGCCTTGATGCTACACCAAAGAGCAATGTAAACAATTTAGCAGTGCTAGAAGAAGCAGAATCTGACTTAGCTACGCTACTTTACAGCAGTTATTCGGATTTGTTAGGCACAAGCATTACAACAGGGCAAAGAACGCAGCTTGTTACTGCAACAATGTATAGGAATATGCTAAATGACGAAGCGATTGCATATTTGGACAATGCTGAAGCGCTTACCAACCTAAAAATTAGTTTGATGGACTTTATTAGGAACCTTGCAATAACTACCAAGAGCCAGTTTGTCATAGAAGGTAATCCAATTAGGCTTAATCCAAGTTCCATAGAAATATACAACATTTTGGAAGAAAAAATTGCCAATGTGACAGCTACTCATGTGTATGTAAGGTGGAGCGACTTTAACAGTGACAATTATCAACTATCCGCCGACTCAACAGGTGTTACGGGCGCAACCAAGCTAAATGCAGAAGTACTGCCACTGCCTGTGCTGGCTCAATTTGGTGCAAATAATGAAGGCAAAATCTATGACGGCAAGTCACTAGATTTGACCTTTGGCATAGGGGAGGAAGAAAGACTTTATAACAAAGACCAGTGGAGCGGATTCTTAAGCGAACTTTATATAACCGTTGACGACTACGGCAATACCCAGTCAGAGTTTGGGGAACTAATACGCATACCACACACCGCGCTAATTGAAGGCAACTTCTTTGTTATGAGCCTGGAAATAGTAGGTTATGATTATCAAGGTAATTTTGTACTGGGTATTCGTGACGCTAGTAACGAGCAAAAGCATTTTATAACGCTAAGAAAAGATGGTAACGGCAACTATAGAGTAGCAATAGTGGACGAAGGAAACAACGAAAACTATGTGGTGACAGTTCCCGGCAGAACAACGCAAGCAAAACTAGAAGAAGTATATATTGCTCAGTATGTGGACAGCAACGGAATAACCCAAGATTCTCAGTACGAAATTAAGCCTAGAGAGCTAAAGATAGATTATAAGAACAGCTTGCAAAGCTGGCAAGATGAGCCTTTAGCCGTTAGCGCAAAAGCATACTATGACCTAATAAATATGGGCTTATTGGAAGAAGAAAAAGAACTATCTTACGAAGACTTCATTGCGCTACTAAAGGCAGACAAATTTATCAATGAATTAGGCGTCACTATTTTGGGAGAAACTTGCGCGATAAGAGTGGACAATAACTGGTATAGCGACAACCTAAATACCTATTCCAAATATATTGGTGTACTAAATGATGCGGAAGCTAACCTTGCTGTGTATCTAACCGATGAAGGCGAGCTAAATGGCAGGAATAACAACAACTATATTATCAATATGCCAGTGCTTCAGGTAGTTTATCTATCTATTTATAGAGATTTAGAAGGCTACGAAGACGGCGACTATGTGTTCAAAGTAGAAACAGCGCAAGATGTCAAAGAAATGGGCTTGGATATGGAAGGACTGTACAATACGCGAAATGATTTTGAGAACCCAGAAGGCAAAATACCAAGTTTCTACCAACTAGAAAACATAAATATGGTGGATGAGAACGGTTTCGTTGTGACAACCAGTGTGGGTACGCTAGAAGGTTTCTACTATGGTGGCGGATACACAATTTATGACTACACAGTACTGAGCAATAGTTTGTACTCTGGTTTGTTCGGTAGAATATTAGGTGTATTTGACGAAACAACAGGCGCAAGACTGGGCGGTTATGTAGATAATGTTAACCTTGTTAATGCTTACATTCAAGCAAGCGGCGGTTACTATGCAGGTGGTATTGCAGGTTATTCTATTGGTGGCGAAATAGTTAGTAGCTCAGTAGAAGGCAAAATATCCGTTTTGTCCGCTTCTAGCGCAGAGAACATTTTGGCAGTGGGCGGTATTGTTGGTTACGCAGAAGATACTGTGATTACTGCTGTCAAGTTCGCTGGGTACATAAATGTCACAACCAACATTCAAAACGACCAAGTGGCTTATGTGGGCGGTATCGTGGGTAAATATGTGCTAAGTGATGAACAAGGACTGGTAACTCCTATGATTAGTGAAGCGGTAGTATTTGCCGCATCCAGCGTAAAAACTAACGGCAACTCTGTTTTGGGCGGCTATGTGGGCAGTGTGGAAGCAGGCGATGAACCGCTACTAAGATTGATACAACAAAGCTCTTGTTCGTACCTTGCTAACTTTGGTATAATTCACAATGTAAATACAGGCGTAACAATAGCAAACAGTGCTTTTGGCGACATCGCCAGTGCAATGAAGGGTATGACTTATACGCAAATGATAAGTTCTGCAGATGCAAATATAGTAGATACAATCACTCTTGTGCACACATATACTATGAAAAATCATTATTTAGGAACGGGTGATTATTCGCTAATAGACGGCAAAACGGGGCTTGAATTATACGGCAGTGACGGGTACGAAATAAACATATCCAATTACAAGCAATTAGGCATTATGACTATCTATCCTTGGTTGAGTTATCAACAAACAAAGAGCTTTAATTATCCTGCGACAATTCCGCTTAGCGCAGGCAAGTACTTAGTCTATAAGTACAATACGGGTGGCTTTGCAATAATAAGTTACGGCAGAAGTGGCACGAAAGTGTACGCATATTGCAGTGAGAGCAGTATAGACGGGGAAGTAGAAGTGGAGGGAAGTATATAATATGACTAG
>CAYJBW010000004.1:0-41829 GCA_964368255.1 uncultured Christensenella sp. | reverse complement strand
GTTTATGGCTGTTTTGTATTTAATAATTAGCGCGTTTGGGTCAGGCGCGATGATTTTAATTTTATCCTTTATAATAAAACTTATAATTTCTATTTGCGAGCCAATCGCCGATAAAAAATTCTGGATAATCCGCGTTTTCTTCTAAAATATAAACCTTTAAGGTAAATGTACCTGCCTTGGTTAACTTGCTGTCGCTATCTAGTGCCAAACTGTCAATACCTGCCTGTCCAACTACCAGGTTCTTAGAAATTTTTACAGTAGAATCATCGCTTTTTTGGGCATTAACTACAACTGCTGCTTTGTCAAAACTATCCCCAACGGTATATGTTGACTCATCTATTACATATTTTACTACGGTAATTTCTTCATTATCTTTATTACAAGCGGTCAAACCAAACACACAAGCAATAGCTACAATCAATAACACAACAACAGATACTTTCTTCATAAATACTCCTTAACAAAATGGATAACTATAATATTTCTTATATTATATACTTATTTAACGCTATAGTCAAGATTTTATTGTATTTTACACACACACTTGCCCGTGTACGAAACTAAGCAGAAAAGTTATTTAATTGTTTCCTAATTATGCGCCAAGACGGCATGTATTTATCCAAAATTGTTGTAAAATCCTTGCTATGATTAGGTACGACGCTGTGCGAAAGTTCGTGCAATACCACATACTCAATGTAATAAAGTGGCATCTTTGCTAATTGTACATTTAATAAAATATTTTTTGTCTTAGTACTATAACTACCCCAACGCGTTTTCATATCTCTAAGTCGCCAACTACTGCAAAAAAAGTTGGTCACTTTTTGCCATTTTTGCATAATTTGCGGAATTATTAGTTCAAGTTGCTCCCTGTAGTACTTGTATAAAATAATTTTTCTTTTATCAACAGTGCTATTCGGCTGTGAAAAAAGCAAAATGGTATCATCGTTTTTTTCTATCCCCTGCTTAAAAGAATCTATTACAACTAAATTATACTTTTGCCCAAAAAGATGGATGCTTTCTCCAGTTTTGTATTGCATTTCGGGTGTTTGGGGCATATTAGCAAACTTATTGATTTGTTTTTTTATCCAAAAAAGTTTTGAGCTTAAATACTTTGTGATATAGTCGTTGCTAACAAAATAAGGCGTTGACAAGCTAACTTTGCCGTCAGAGCGCCTTACTCGCAAATGTGTGTTTTTTATTTTCTTTTTTGTAATGTGAATGTCAATTCCGTCAAGCGTAACTATCATTAACACTCCTTAACAGCTACTAAACTATATCGGGATAATGCCTAGCAGCTTTAACGCAGCTAACAGCTGTTGGTAGCGGTTTGCCCTTTGATAAGCGGTTCCTGTCAATCAAAATATCTTCTGTATTAACAGTAGTTACTGCAAAGTTTTTGTCAACAAATGCAATATCATAGGAAAGTGTAACAATGCTACCAAACAGTAGTTTCCCACTGCCCGTGTCTATTATTTTTAGTCCCTTTCTCGCTCTTTTGCCTATGTCAACAGTGGAAGCAATTGTTCTCTTTGCATAGCCCTTATTTGACACTACAACGAATTCTCCAATAAGTTCGTTATCTACGCACTCGCACTGCCCTGCCCAAACCACGCTAGCTTTATCGGCTAAACTTGCGCCAATTACTCCGCCTGCCTTTCTTCCTTGCAATGGGTAGTCACTAACTTCGGTATTTATTGCCATACCGTCATCGGTAAGCAGCACAATGGAAGTATCGTCCTTCTTTATTTCTACATTTATTGCTTCGTCATCTTCTTTAAGCACTAATACTTGGTACTGGTCTTTGTTAACCACATAATCTTTTATCAGTGACTTCTTTACCATACCGTTCTTGGTGAAAATATAAATTTCTTTGTCCAAAATATCTTCTGACAAGTTTATTGCGGCAATGGCTCTTTCGTTAGGTAGGGCTAGGTTGCAGATAGATTCAAGCGCTAGGCCTTCATCTCCCCAACCACTCTCTATTATGTTTTCTGTATTTAATTTATAACAGTTGCCTAAATTACTAAAAATAATGGTTTGGTCACCCTTATCTGTATATAATAGGTGCCCACACAACTCATTTTTGTTGTTTATCTCTTCTCTGTCCGCTGATAAGAATTGGCGCGGACTTACGAACTTTACCTTACCTTCGCCGTCTATAAATACATAGCCACGCTTAGATTGTGACTTGCTTATTTCAAAGGGTTTGTGCTGGATATCTTCTACAGAAGACACCATTACACTTAGTCTTTTGGTCTTAAAGCGGTCACGAATATCTAGCAGCTCTTCCCTAACGGTATTTAGCTGTTCTGTTTGAGAATTGACTATTTTTTCTAGCTTGGCAATGGTTGATTTTAGCTCGCGAATTTCTTTTTCTATTCTGTTTATCTCTAATTTTGTTAGGTTAACTAGCTTTAAGTCCAGTATTGCATCCGCTTGTTTTTCGCTCAAACTGAAAGTTGTTCTTAGTTTATCTTTGGCTTCGGAACGGGAATTGCTCCCCTTAATAAGTGCAATTACAGCGTCTATTTCCGGCAAAATAATGGCGAAACCGTCCAAAATATGCTCTCTTTCTTTGGCTATTCTTAGGTCGTATTGACTTCTTCTAAGTATTATTGTGCGTTGGTGGTTGGTGTAGTATTTTATAATCGGGAGCAAACCCATTTGTTGGGGGCGTCCGTCAGCAATAGCTACCATGTTTGACCAAAAATTAACTTGAAGGTCGGTTTTTTGGTACAAGATATCCAATATTTTTATGGCATCTTCCCCTTTCTTTAGGCGAATAGCTACCCTGATTCCGTTCCTGTCGGATTCGTCAGTTATTTCTTGTATGCCGTTAAGGGGACTATCTTTTTTGTCCTTTGCCTTAGTTGCCATATCTTCTCTTAGGGCAAGAATTCTTTGTTGTAATTCTGCCTTATTAACATTATAGGGTATCTCGGTTATTACTATGCACTGCCTGCCGTTGTCCATACTTTCTATGTCAACTTTGGACCTAATAACAACTTTACCTTTTCCCGTTGTGTACATCTCTTTAAGGGACTCATTATCTGCAATGACAAAGCCACCTGTGGGGAAGTCTGGTCCCTTGATTATATTTAGCATCTCGTCAATAGTAATTTTGGGATTGTCAATGTATGCAATTACGCCGTCAATTACTTCCGTTATGTTGTGGGGCGGAATTTTGGTTGCAAGTCCTATTGCTATACCCATACAGCCATTAACTAGCAAATTGGGGAAGCGTCCAGGCAATATATCGGGTTCGTCCAAACTATCGTCAAAGTTCTTAACCCACTTAACTGTGTCTTTTTCTAAATCGCGTAGCAGTTCACAAGCAAGTTTTTCTAGTTTTACTTCGGTATAACGCATTGCAGCTGCGCCGTCTCCGTCAATAGAACCAAAGTTGCCATGACCATTAACCAAAGTATTGCGCATATTGAAGTCCTGCGCCATATTCACCATTGCGCCATAAATTGATGAGTCGCCGTGGGGGTGGTATTTACCTAGACAATCGCCTACAACACGGGCGGATTTTTTGAATGGGCCGTCTGGTTTCATATTAAGCTCGTGCATAGCGTATAGTATTCTGCGTTGCACTGGCTTTAGCCCGTCTTCTACTCTAGGCAAAGCTCTTTCTAAAATAATATATTCGGCAAAAGGCATCATATAATCATGCACAGCCTTGGCTAGCGGTCTATTGATTACCTTTCCTTCTACAATTTCTGTAGCTGTCACATCATTCTTTTTTGCACACATATTATCCTCCGTACTTTTGAGCGAAAGAATCTACCTTATTAAACTTGGCATGGCGATAGATATAGGCTTTTCTTCTCTCTGTCCCTTCATTCATTAGAGTGTTAATAATCTCGTCAGCTTCTCTAACTTCATCTAAAGTAACTCTTGTAAGCATTCTTGTTTTGGGGTTAAGAGTGGTGTCCCAAAGCTGTTCTTTGCTCATTTCTCCAAGACCTTTGTACCTTTGTATGTCACCCTTGCCTGGCTTCATTTCTTCCACCAACTGTTCAAGCTCTTCATCATTATAGGCATATTTTATTACTCCCCTTTTTTCTACTTTGTAAAGTGGAGGCATACCTACATATACTTTGCCTTGCATAATAAGGTCTTTCATCAAGGAATTGAACAAAACAAGTAGCAAACACCTTATGTGGTAGCCGTCATAGTCTGCGTCAGAAAGTATAATAATTTTGTCAAAACGCAAATCATTTATGTTAAAATCCGACTCAACTCCAGTACCTATTGCGGCAATAATTGTTCTAATTTCTTCATTTTTATAAATATTTTCTCTTTTTGCTACCCGTAATACATTAAGTGGCTTACCGCGTAGTGGCAGTACCGCTTGCGTTCTTCTATCTCTTCCTTGCTTAGCAGAACCGCCTGCGCTATCGCCTTCCACAATAAAAAGTTCACATTGGGAACTGTCTTTACTAATACACGCCGCGAACTTACCAACAAGTGTTGCGCCGTTAATTGCGTTCTTGTCGCGTTGCGCTTGCGTTGCGCGCCGAGCCACTTCCCTAGTTCTGGCGGCATCTATAGCGTGTTTTACAATAAAATCTGCTGTTGCTTTATTTTTGCTAAGTGACAAAAATTGCTCTAACTGTTCACTTACTATGCTTTCTACAATGGGGCGAACATCTTGGTTGCCCAATTTTGCCTTTGTCTGTCCTTCAAACTGCGGACTTTGCATTTTTACGGCAATAACAGCAACCATTCCTTCTCTAAAGTCATCCCCGGTTAGGTTGGCATCTTTGGGCTTTAATAAGTTACTTTGCCTAGCGTAGTCATTAAAGCTTTTGGTAAGCGCCGCCTTAAAACCTGTTTCGTGGTAGCCACCTTCTGTGGTCTTAACACAGTTGACAAAGCTATTAAGTGTGTCGGTATAGGTGTTGACATATTGCACGGCAAGCTCTAGCTTTACACCGTTCTTTGCACCTTCAAAAGCAATAATTTTGCTTTTTGACTCTTCTACACCGTCATTTATATACTCTACAAAATCCACTAGTCCGTTGCTAAAGCGGAATTCCACCATCTCGCTTTCTTCCTGCCTTTCGTCACAAAATCTAATTAGCAATCCTTTGTTCAAAAACGCATATTCTCTAAGTTTGGTTTCTATCCTGTCCGCATCAAAAATTACTGTGTCAAAAACATCTTTATCGGGCATAAATGTAACTTTGCTACCCTGTTTGTTGGTCTTGCCCATTTCTTTTAGGGGTGTCTTTAGCACTCCGCTAAGCACTCCTTTTTTTGTTCTAGGAGAGTGAAATTCTATTTGATAAGCCTTTTTATTGCGGTATACTTCCACAGTCAGCCACTCGCTAAGAGCGTTTACTACGCTCGCGCCCACCCCGTGCAGTCCCGCACTATAATCATAGCTGTCATGGTCAAACTTACCACCAGCGTGTAGCGTGGTAAAAATAACTTGCACACCCGGCATGCCCGATGGGTGCATGTCGACAGGCATTCCCCTGCCGTTATCTTCTATGGAAATTGAGCCGTCTTTGTTGATAGTAACAGTTACGGTATTAGCAAAGCCCATTCCTGCTTCGTCTATAGAGTTGTCAATAACTTCCCAAATTAAATGATGTAATCCGCTTTCGTCCGTTGTGCCAATATACATTCCTGGTCGCAAACGCACAGGCTCCAAGCCCTCTAAAACTTTTATACTTTTGGATCCATATTCGGTCATTTATATTCCTCCTAACACCACATATCCTACATTAAACAAAAAATAAGTACAACATATTGTATCATACCAAAAGCTACCATGTCAATGTAATATATTTGTATAGGAGGCAAAAATAAAGAGTTATTCTCCCAAAGCTCGAATAACTTGCATAAATTTTTTTGTTACTTTTTCGGAATCTATCACAATTATGTCAGAAGGATTTTGCGCTAGAATAGCTACAATCATATCCTTTTCTTTATCGTTAAAATAATTCATAATACTGATTTTTTCATCATCTTTGCCCAAATAAATCTTTGGATAATCCACTATTATATTGTTTTTTATGTCATCATCAATCCCTAACATAAAGCCCGTTAAGGAGTATATGTCCTTTTCACACTTACACTGTCCAAGTAGCTTTTTGCTAAGTATCGCTAGGTTCTCCCAACTTTCTTGCATACTGCACAAGCAAAAATTATAAAAGCCTTCTACATTCTTTATTTCTGTTTTGTCGGCAATAGCCAAAATTTTTGCTGTTTCTATGCTTTTTTCCAGACTCATAACTGCCCCCAAAAAGGCGCATTCCGCTAGAGTTGGCTCTCTGCCAAAATCTATTGTTTTGACTATTAACGCAAATTTGTGAAAGTTAAGAATTATGTCTGCAAGCATTGTTTTGCACTGCTCTTCACTGGCTTTAATATTGACAATTGCCATGCCTTCCTGCATATATATATCGCCAACAAGGTTTTTATTTGTTAAATAATCTCTTACATAGCCTATGACTTCGTTTTTTATTTCAAAGTTGTACTCTACCATAATATCAGTATATGAGAGACCTTTTATAAATATCAAAAAACTTTTTTGTGAATATTTGGGCATAAAAAAAGCTAGCATTTTTTTGCTAGCTTTTTGACTTTTTATAACTCTATGGTGGCATTGTCGCCCGTTACGGTGTTAAAAACAAGTTTGTACTTTCTGTCATTTCTCATATAAGTAATAGTGATTTCTTGCTTGCCGGTGTACTGGGCATCCAAAACAACCTTGTCGGTGGGTGCAAATGCTTTGAGAGCATTCTCTCTTTGAGTGTCGTCATATCCACCTACATTGTCAGAAACAAACAGCACATTACCACACATATTATTAACTTCTGCTAACAAAAGTTTTTGTTTTTCATTAAATTTTAGCCTGCCTTTTTTGCTAATAAGGGGATCAATGCCCACTAAATCACTACTGCGCATATAGAACACATCAGGGTCATTTATGAACGCTCTTCCGTCCAAATGACGGCGGAAAATGGTGTTGTTCATAGCGTTCCTAGTGCTAATAATTTCTTGATTGGTATGCTTTAGATAGAACGGGTCTTTGAAGCTTGCGCCCACATCACAGCTTATACGGCACATATCAACATTGCCTAGCGCTGGAAACAGTGGCACTCCACAACCTAGAAGTAGCTTATCGCGTACGCACTCACGCAAAAAGTCCATAGCTTCGCACATAATTTGTCCACGGCTTTTGTTATAACGAGGGGTAAGACAAATTGAGTATAAGAAGTCGAGCTTAACCATATCAAAGCCCCAATCGTCAAATACGCCGTCAAAACAGCTCTTAATGTAAGCTGCGGCATCCTTATTGTAAAAGTCCAAAGTATATGCTCCGCCCCAACCAATTCCACCAAGCTGTGGTTTGTTGGTGCCAGGTATTTTTACTAGCCAATCTTTATGTTCTTTAGCTACCTTACTGGAGCGTTGCGCGTTAAATGGCGCCATCCAAAGCCCAGCTTTGTAACCTTTGGAGTGTACTTTATCTACTAAGAACTTCATTCCGCTAGGGAATAGGTCATCTTTAAGTGTCAGCCAATCGCCTACAGCAATTTGGTATCCGTCATCAATTTGGAAAATATCTACTTTGTCTCCCAGCGTTGCCAGTCCGTCAATATCTCTTGACAGTATTTCTTCAGAAATACCACCATAATAGTTATACCAAGAAGTGTACCCAGAAAGATGTTTGTGTTTTAGTTCAGGTAATTTTAACTGTGCAAAATACTCGTCAAATACTGCGTTGTACTCACCTGTTGTATGATAAATATTAAAAATATCATAAGCTTCTTCTATAGTTACTCCTTCTACATCCTTTTGAACGGTGAGAACATTACTACCCATATCATGGTGAAAAACAGTATAGCCTGTGCGTTCACTTAATGTGCCGAACAAATCAATGTTACCTTGGTCGTTTATATATGTGTAGGAATAGCTATGAAACTTGCCTGGTTCTAAAGAATAATTTTGGAAATCATAATCGCCAAAAATAGTAGTTAAGTTCCTAATAGGCTTATAATGGGACAGACCAAGCAGACCTTTTTGTATGTCGTGGCTCGTATACTCACGGGATGTTGTCCAAGACTGATATCCATTTACATATACCCTGCTATCTTCCTTATAGTCATAATTATATTCTAAATAAGCGTTTATTAACTCTATTTTTACCTTGGGAATCAATTCGATTTTCAAAAAGTTTTTTGTGCCGGCGGCGGTAATCACATAGTGGTCAGTTTCGTTGCCATAAGACAGCACCTTTTCCCCATTATACCGATATTCTAATATAAAATTGTAATTATTTATCATAATGTACCTCCAAAATTGTCATAATAAATATTATAGCACATTAGCTGTTTTCGTTCAATACTAAATATTTAATTTACGGCAATTATTGACACATTCTGCAAAAAAGATTATACTATACAAAGCAATTAGGAGAAAGCATGTATATAAAACTGAGAAAATTTTTTTATAGGCACAAAGTAACGACTGTCACTGCAGTTTTACTTCTTTTAATTGTTATTTTTTACGCAACAATCGTCGCGATTTCTTATATTAAAATAAATGCGCCAAGCAACATTACAAATAACAGCTTTTCTGCTTCAAAAACTATGGTTTATGTACAAAAAAGTGAAAGTGATAGAATGGATAACACCTTAATGTACTACCAAAATATCCTTCAAAATAACAACAGTTATAGTGTAGACGGCTTTGAAATCGATTTATTTATTAGCAAAGATGACAAATTAGTGGTATCTAGTTATGATAAGTTAGACGATATCAGTAACTCAACATTGCCCCCATTTAGCGAAAAAAATGTATATATTAGTTCTAAAAACATCGGAGAATTAAAGCAATACAATATCGCTTACAATATATTGGTAAACGGCGAATATATCTACCGCAAAAGTGATACTGACCTTACTTATGCCCGTATTATTACCTTAGATGAGCTACTAAATTATTTGAAATCCCAAAGCGTTATATGGAAAAAAACTTTTAAGTTAATAATAAATATCGACAACAAAAACTGTGAAAGAATAATCCCTACTCTGAATGCTGTATTATCCTTATATAATTACTCTGATTATTGCGTTATTGTCGCTAAGTCAAACACAGTAAAAAAACTCATTGAGTATCCACTATTAAAAAGAACCGCTACTCCTGCCGAAACGATTGCTTTTTTCTACAGTGCTGCTCTTAATATAAAAAATACTAACGCAAATTATTCTTTATTATATCTAAAAAATTGGAATTACGGAATAAATTTTGGCAAAAAAAGATTTGTTAGTTATGCCAATTATCTCGGTGTACCTTTAGTGTATTCTAATATAAATACTGCACGCAAATTAAACAAAGTGACAAGTCTTGCGCCAAACGGAATATCGGGTAGTATCCCTAAAGAAATATATCTTTCCACCCTAAAATAAACTACAGCTTTACACAATAATAAAGTACAGGTTTACACAATAATAAAGTACAGCTTTACACTAAAAACGGCTACAACACTGTAGCCGTTTTTGTTTTAGTAAATTATGACATCATTCACATACACTGTTGCGCCAGCTGTTGGACGCACTGCCAAGAACCTGTAGTCGTGCAAGAAAGAAATATTACTCTGGTCGTCCATCTCTCTGCCAGTCTGTCCGTCTGAAGGAATATTCCGTAAATCATTCCACGCGGGATAACCCATGCTGTATGTAGCGCCGTTAATGGTAATATCTACTCTGTAACAAATTATTTCTTTGAACCAAGAATTTTGAATATTCGCTGGATTCACTATCTCTTTGGTAATCGTAATTATAATGTTGTGCACAACTCCGTTGAGCAGATTGCCAATAAGAATGTCTTGCTCCTGGAATTCTAAATTGTGTTTATATAGACCTAGTTGCACTCTGGTTGGTCTAAATATTAAATATAATCCCCTTGACTCTTTGGGGTCAATCTCCATTTCGTTGCCATAAATATTAGGCAACTCGCCTACAGCATTGGCAAATATAAACTTAAACTCTCCTGTTGCTTTGAAGCTAAAGAATGTTGAAGTATTGTAGGTGCTAATAGGCGCTCCGTCACCGTCAACAAGTACGGTATCCGTAGTTACTACACTATCTTTGAAGTTCAAACAAACATCAATCTTGCTATTTAATTCCATTGCATAAATGTTCATTTTTGCATTATACACATTAAGACCTATATAACCGGTCATTTCTGCCAGTGTTCTTATGTGCGTGCTAGTAATACCTGATATTGTTGCGTTCTTTACCAGGTAACTAAATAGCAAAGAACCACCGCGGTATAGCGTTATTAACATGGTACCACTGCCTTGGGAGAAGCGCGTTTCTAAAATATTCCTGCTACCGACCCAATCAATACCTTCAAATGTTTTACTCCAGAACGCAGTACCTAATCTCATTAAAAATCTGGTTGTATAGGTACCAGTAGCTCTGTCATAAAGTACTTCTAAAGCAACACCCCTATAATTAGGAAAGTTATCGTTATAATGAGCTATGTTCGTAGTGCCTGTTTCGTTAGTCTTTAGTAATATTGTAGTAACTGAGTTACTTTCCGTATCAATATAACTATAATCAAATACCATTTTGGAATAGGTATATCCATCTAAACTGCTCGTGTAATAATTCGCGCCAGTTACGCTTTGATAGGTAATTGGTACTGAATACTTCGGCACATTTCCTGTTTCGTCATTTATTCCCACCTTAGTAAAGGTAGATTGACTAATAATTAACCTAATTGTTCTTGTTTCTACGGCGCGCAATGTGGACGCGTCAATGCGATAAGCTGAGTTTACTGTGATAAAATATGTACCTCTTGCTAGCTCACCTACAACGACTTCCCCCGTCAAATCGGATTTTACGGTAGTGGTAACTTCTATATTACTATATTCATAACTATTAATAAGGCTAATCGCTTTAAGAATGTTCTCTGTATCAATTGTCGTTTCGTCAGTAATATAGTAGCTATAATTATTGCTAAAAGCAGATGGCCACAACATAAAGTCACTTACAAATCCTTCCTGGGTTAGCCTAACAGCTAGGTTGTCCGCGCTAAAGTAATTTACTTTTATTGTAGTGTTGACCAAAACAAAACCAAAATTACCATTATTCGCAAAATTAATATATTTTATGTACTGATAATCCATAGTAATTTCTTCTGTAGCTGGGTTGGTTGTAGCTATTTCTATAGTTTGTCCGCCCAGATACTCAAAAGTACTGCTGAACGCATCATCAACTACTAAAATAACTTTGTAGAACCTGTCGGAAGTTGTTGTTTCTGTATTTTCTCCCTCCACCATTACATAATTACTATTTGTGCCTATCTTATCCAGATAGAACTTAAGAGTATGGCTCATGCCGTCAAACAAGTCAACGGACTCAAATCCTGGTATAAGGGCAGAATAATAAATATTGTTGCCCACTTTGTCTGTCATTATTACTCTATAATTTGCCGCATCTCCTCCTCTTATTCGGAAAACTAAACTATTAGCAGGATTGTCAATTAGTATAATATCTGTATAGAAGTTGGTCTGGTTAATTACTGGGTTAAGTTGTAATTTCAAACTTAGAATATCGAACTTGCCATTGTAGCTATTTATGCTTTGACTGCCATCACTAAAATGGTAGGTATAATTACCAGTTATTTTTTCGTTATAATTATAAGCATGGCCGTCAGCAACTCTGACAATTTGAGAACTATCCATTTTTAGCGCTGTACTTTCCGTCCTTCCATATATTCTTACCACGAATTCTTTGCTTGTAATAGAATTTAGTACAGGTGTAGTTCCTGCTCCCATATTATTGAAGAAACTTTCTGTCATGGTGATACTTAGTCTAATATCGTTGCCTACGGCTATAGTTTGTCCATCTACAAGGTTAATTGTCCAAGTTCTGTTATAGTTGGCTCCTGCGTAGTCGTCTGATATAACATTCCTGCGTGTATCTACCCACTTAAAGTCTTTCCCTTCTACGAAGCCATTATAAAAAACTTGTAAGCACATACTTAAATCATAAATTGTTGTTTCGTACTCGGACGGTAAACCGCTCAAACTAACAGCGCTATTAGGTATTTGGTTGTCCTTATCTCCAATGTTCCTAATTTTTGGGTATACAATAATATTCTTGAACTCGCAAGCCAGTTCATAATTTCTGCTGTAGTACCAGTTGTTTGTTAGACTAATTTTGCACAATCCAGCGGTGTATGATGTATTGCCTTCTTTGGATAGTATTTGGTAACGAATATTGTTATTGATATAATTTATAACAAAATCATTATAGCTCGTGTAGGCAGAAACAGCGTTGTTATGCACAACAAATCCGTCATTGTTGATAGTTAGTCCCAGTATATATGTCATTCTCTCAACTAAAGTGTTCAAAGTAACACCTTCAGGTTTAATAATGGCGTTAGGATTGGTTATGCTAAAGCTATAGTTTAGCCTTTGATTGGATGAAGTATTGTAACTAAGGTCGTTCCTTTCGTCATAAAGTATGCTAAAATACCCATCTTGGTTGTAGCTTGTTCCTGCGTTGTTTATTAACTCTAAACTAATTTTTATCTTAGTTATTTCATAAAGAACATCAGTAGACAAATCAATAGTATAGTTTGTTAGAGAATTTATGTCTGCGCCTGCTTTCACATAGTCCATAAGTGACAAAGCATAGCTACCAACTGCAGTGATACTTATTATACTTATTATTGCTTCCACATCAAGGAAATTATTTTGTATTATATCAAGCACCGCATTTTGCTTAGCAGTTTCTACCGCTGAATTATAATCACTGCTGGTGGTATCTATAAACGGTAGATTGCCATAACTCCAATTATACTCTGCTAAGCTAAGCACATATCCATATTGCACGGAAATAAGTCCACCTGTTGTATTTTTTAATCCAACTACAAGCTTCACCCTATTTACTGTCAGGGGCAAGTAATAATATGCTTCATTTGTGCCGGTTAAGCCTTCACACGGAGTAATGTTCAATACATAGTTGGGGTCGTTTGTAACCATTTGTGTCTTGCGTATGCTACCATAATAGCGCATATTCTTAGAAAAATCTGACGCATCGTCATTAACGGCGGTATTGTCAATAAAATTCCAAGAACCTACTATGGCATCTTCTTTAATTTTATCTATATTCCCACCGGCGATTGTATATTTTACAGATATCTCTTCGCTAAAATAATCACGCTCTAGTTCCTCAATTTTTATTTCTTTGGGTTTAACAGTAAATGTACTACCAGTAAGGACAATTTGATAATTCATAGAGCTAAGTCCAGTGACGGAAGGCACATAACTGCCTGCATTAAGTCTTGTGTAAGGCATACCTGACACCATACTTCCTATTGAAGATGTGTAATAAGAACCTAAATTAAAGTATGCAGCGCTAGTAATTAGTTTATCATTGCTATAGTCGCCACTATTGCCACTAATAAAATCATAGATGTTGATATAAGCGTATCCCGTTGCCGCATTAAATGCAGATATATCGTTAAAAGACAATACAAAACTAATCTTACCTTCTTGGAACACCTTATCGCCAAAGGTCATAGATGGCAAATCGCTGTTGCTTGTGTTTCTAAATTCTAGTGACAAGCCAACAACAAGTTTTTTGACGGCATAAACTATTGGTTTATTGGTAAAATTGTAGTTGGGGTTGGCGCTAACCATATCCGCAAAGCTCAAATCAAAGTAGTTGCCCGCGTTTCTTACGGAGCTACCTGTGCCAGTTAGGTTTATTTTAACAAAATCATTATAATACAGCAAGTCAAGAGTGTTACCGTTTTTGTCCACTATTTGGTACAAACTGTTTATTTGACTTAGTGCGCTTGCTAAAGAAACATCTTGATTGTTGTATATATGAGAATATACATATCTTTCTGCCTGTACGCCACCCTCATAGTTGTAGTTTTCTACATTGGCGCCACTAATTGATATGGCTATATCTTTCTTAGTTATCTTATAAACACCGTCACAGTTGTTGGTATCAAGTCCGATTTGCTTACTTACATAGTAGCAATAGTTCCAGCTAAGCAACTTGTTGGTTGTGTATGTTTGGTCGTATATTGGCTGATTGCTCGCGTCTTCAAAGTAGCTATAACCTGCTCCTGCACTAAACTTGGGACGCAAATTGTAGGAATATGAACCTATGTCAAATACCGTACCGCTTGACCACTCGTTCCAAGAGCCATTTTTGTAGAAGGATACCACATCAATATCATAATATACATCGTCAAGCACATTTACTTGCCCGACATTAAGCTCGCTAAATACTCCAGACGGAGCTGATTTGTCATATTGTTTGGTCAAACTAGAGTTTATTGTATTAAGTGTTACGGGCACAGATACTCTATTTATCAAATAATAGTTTTCGTTGCCGTCAATTTCAAAATAGTAGTTGTTAAAATTGGGATTGCTACTAGCTAAACTAACCACAACATTAAAGTAACCTGCGCTAGTCATATCCCCTGCATCCACCAAAGAAATTAAAGTTGGTGGTACTTTGGACATATCTCTAGTAAAAGCAAATCTTAGGTCACTGGCAACTACACTGTCCCCAGGCGCTACATTGTTGACAATTAGTTGGTTAAGGTTATTAACTAATGGCGCATTGTTGTCATATGTCTTTTTATTGCACCTATCCCAGTTATAGAGTGTGATTTTTTTCTTTGTTATTGTGAAGGCATAATCTGTGGGAATATACTTAGACTCTATGGGTTGCCCTGCCACCCAAGACGGATTCCTTTCCACGAATTGTACCGTTATATTTTTGTAAGTGGAGTTTATCTTTACTTCGATTTCGTGTACCCCTGCATCTCTGGGTGTGTTCCCCAGTAGGTCAAGTGGATACATTGATATGGTTTTAGGAGCGGCGGACAGCACATCATTTACTATCTTGTGGGTTGTTGTCCGGAAGTAGCCTACTTCGTCATCAGCGCCCTTTTGGTCTACCCACTTATTATCAAGTGGCTGAATGCTCTTGCCTGTGTACGCTCTTGTTAGTTTTGTGCGGTCAATAAGTACCTTTACCTGTATTGCGGACACTAAGAAATTCTTCACCCGAGCGAGTGTTGCTTCGGACAGGCTATAGTTATAGTTGCTTACTCCCGTCATAGTAACTTGATAAGCGCCTGCTTCTTGTACCCTAGACACTGTGACTTGCTCAGCAGTATCATTATAAACTACTTTTATATCAGTAATTATCGACAAGCTGTCGCTAGGATGAGCAAGAGAATATTCACTAAAGGAAAGATTTATTTGTGAGCCGTTGTAACTTACATCACTATTTAGTAGCGTAACATCCAGTTCGTAAGGAGAGATTGTATAATCGAACTCATAATCAATTATTATATTCTCAACTACTCCATTAAGAACATAGTTTAGTATTGTTCCATAATAAGGAGGGAGAGTATCCATATCTTCTCCAGAATAATCTCCGGAATAATCATAGTAATAATTTTTGCTATTTTCGTTAGCATAATAATTATAACTAAGTTTGCCAAAATACTCGTCTGCAGGATAATAGCCTAAATTTGCTCTTGTTACATCTTTGTTAATGAATGAATATGTCACAGCGTCATTTAAGCCGCTAATCACGCTAGCGTTAGTTATTGAACCAAAATAGTCAGAATATTCCGTTTCCATCCAAGAAGATGTTCTACGAGAATATATTTCTCCGATATCATTAAAAGATATATTTAGATACAGCGGTAAAATAACTAAATAACACTTATCTGCATCACTGCCAACAGAAGTAGGCAACATATCCTTTATGTCTAACATATAAAGAAGGTCATCATAAGTTTCGCCATAATTACCTAATAAATTAAGCGTAAAATTGGGATTAAGTGTAGTAGATTCTTGGCTTAATTTGATTTCGTATCTCCCAACATTTTTGCCTTGTTCTTTGATAAATACCAAATTGAGTTCATTTTTGTTTAGCCTAAAACCATTTTCAAAATCGCACCAAATATAATCAACTACATCAAATTTATACCAACCCTCTTCCGATGATATAGTGCTAGCAACAACATCCAAGTTCCGTTCATTATAAAATGAAATAATAGCATGAAGCGTTATGTCAACGGATGCGGGAACTATAATTAGGTCTACCATTTCTACGCTTATATCGTAGTTAGGAATATCCTCTGGGTCTATATTAAGCTTTATTTTGTAACTGCCTATATTAGAATTATAAGGAATTTCGTTTTCTTCTGCCAAATCGACATAAAGGTTGTAACTACTATAAACGCTAATATTATATTTTGAGGCACCCTTATTAATTTGCTCAGCAAATATGGTTGCAAAACTATCGCTATATCCCATAGTAGAACCACTCTTTAACTTATAAACAACTTTAGGCATTGCAAAGCCGTATGACTTTTGCACTGCATCTCCACATATTGTTATCGGCTTGCGCTTTACTGTTAGTACCGCCACCTTTTCCAAAAATTCTACATCATAATTGGATATTTGACTATTGGCTCCCGCCATAATGTAATGAGTATCACTCACATTGTTAGTATCGCTAGGATGCCGTCCCAGGTTATAGTTAGGGATAGCATCTCTATAACCTGTCTCATTGCCACCTAGCCAAATAGCGGATGCTTTCCCCCCTAAATTATCACCAATCTGATTATCTGCCTCGTCGTATACTATAAATTCAAATCGCGGGTCGCTTTGTCCATATACTTTTTCTGCATTCTGCGGAACGATTTTGATTTTTTTCGTGACAATGGTAAGGTCAGCTGATTTGTATTCTTCTATTTGGTAATTTAGTGAAAGTCTTTCAACCAAATATGGATAAATATTGTATGTGCCAACATTAGCCGTAACAATAGTTTTATTGATACCACCTATATCATAAATAGGAAAACTAAATTCCTGTTCATTCTTTGTTGTGAAACGGAAACTAATATTAGCTACAATATCTTTTCCCTTTTCTTTATCCTCTTCCACTAGCGGGTCGTCTGTATAAGTAATTACACTGCCATTCTTGTGATAGCCTTGTATATACCAACTATATACATCATGTTCACTCGTGTAAGATTGACCGTATGTAAGTATAGATGGATTTGCTCTCACGACAATGGATTTTGGGTATATTTGTATCTTGCGCGCCGTGTTTAAGAATGGGTTATTAACAGCGTCCCCTTCAAAAGCTATAGCTAGGGTATAGGTACCTGCATTCTTTGGCCACACCGAGCTAACCACTTGGTCTTTATCTATGTAATAAACGCTAAATCCGTCAATCCTGTCAATATCGTTATTGTCAGCAAGCACCACGCTATTTATATCAGAGTGTACCAAATAGCCCTTCAAAAAGAAATTAGGGCGCGCACTCTCTCCTGTGCCGTACTCAAACAAGTATGTTCCATTTACAGGGTTTTCTTCGTAATTTATCGTTAAGTATCTTCTGTCTTTTACTACAATATTATAGTATGTTTGTAGAGTAATGTTGTTCTCTGTGTAGCTAACATATATTGTTTGGTTTCTTTCACTGCCGTTATGTATTTCTGATGTGTCAAAAGCGCTGTCATTTATGGTCAAATTGGCGTTGGACAGGTCAATCTGCATATTTGTGCCATTGTTGTAAGATACAAGCACAGAACCGCCACTAAGTTCAAGTGTTGACTGTGGAGCACCAGGCATGTCTTCAATGTAAACATTCTTGGGTTGACTGCGCATATTTATGCCCGTCATAGATTTGCGGTTTATTCTTATAAGAATATTGTCTGACTTAGTTATTGACTTATTGGTCTTTGTATCGAAATCATAATAATTGTAGGTGTAAGAAATAATATAATTGTCTTCAAAATACCAATGATTATTTTCGTCTTGGTGATTAAATATTACTGGAGTATTTTTGTTGTAGGAACAATAAACACTGCTTAACTCTACATCAATAAACTTAACAGGGTCATAATCTAGTCCGTCAGCATCCAAAAATCGTAGTTTTATATATATATCTTCTGGACTTATCGACATACCTTCTACAACGCTAATTGCGCTAGGTTCCACTATTATTGCATCAAGTAATTTTGCTTTGACTTTTACTGTGAAGTTGCATTGATTGAAGAGATATGTAAGTGTTATGTTCTGAACGCCTGCTGTATCTTTCTTGTATCCAACAACTTCATATTCTGACGCATTAAGAGTATTTAGGGATATGATTTGACTAGTAGTATCTTCATACATTACCCTAACAGTTGCATTATTGGGGAACGCAAAGTCATAACCTTCTTTTAGCATAAAGCTCTGTTCAATTTCGCCAGTTATTTCAAAAGATATTCTGCTTATTAGTTTTTGGAAGCAAATAATGTCAAAGCTACCAGAAAAAACTATCATATCGTTAATGACTATACCAACAATTATGGTTTGCTCAATATACTGGTTTTCTCCAATATTTGTATCCAGTTTGGATACTGATAGCAAGTAAGAATTGCTTCCTACCATAAGGTTATATATTATGGCAGTATCATCTTGACTTGCAATAGGCAAGCTCATTACGCTTGCTCCGCTAAGTGAAGCAGTTGTGTTGTTGTCAAACTTGAAGTTAAGTTGCATTCCGCTTAGGTCAAGCATTAGGTCGGTATAAACATAATTTAACTTTGTCGGCTTGTTAGTAATTTTGAACTCGGTTAGCGAACGCTTAATAACATTTACTGTGGTCACTATTTTGGTGGGGAAAGTTTGATAACTAATGCTTACATCACGCTGCCCCAAAGTCTTGTCTGCTTTGGAATAGTCTGTCATACTCATAGTTACTTTTATTTGCTCAAAACTTCCGTCTTGCCTTGTCACTATTATGTATGCATTTTGCGTGTCTATGTCCATACCTTCAATAACTGTGCCAAAGTTCACAAACTCCGCTGTTTTTTCTATGGACACAATGTTATTGGTTACAGTAACTGGTATTTCTGCAAAAATATTCTTGCTTAAATCTCCATAGTACAAACGAACTATAGTATCGCCCACAGTATTTAGCACATTGTTTGTAAATCTCCACTCCGAAGAATCAAAGTCAGTAATAAGTTTATCAGTTTCGTCAGTGTAGTTTAATTTTATAACTAAGTTCTCGCTGTCAAAGGTCTCTCCCTTGATATAGTTTAGTTTTAGCCCTACGGAAGAACTTACTTGATAGCTAATGGAAATCGCTTTCTTAATAACGGTTATATTGTAAGCAAAAGCTATTTGAGAGGGATAGATGGGGTCTATGTATAATAGGTCGACAACGACCGCTACAGGTATTTCTCCTGTAATGCCAGTAAGGGAAGCATCGCTCCTAACTTGCATGTCCTTGGTAACATTTATCCAGTCTGTCACGCTACCGTCATTATACTTAATCTTAAATCTTCCGCCACTGGTATCAACAATGTCATTTTGGCTGAAAATCTTGATTGTTGGTTCTTCAAATTCTTCTACACCAACAATTTCTTTAGCTAGCACATTAACAGTAACAGTTTTGGTCAAGTTGACTGTGTTATCCATGCTAGAGTACGCAAACACAAAAGTTCTTGTACCTACAGTATCTGTACCATAATTAGGTGTTGTCCCTGACTTTATCATACTTGCATTGACACTAGCTATGATTGTGCCTAGACTGTCGAATGCTCTATATTTGCCGTTGGCAAGTTTTATACTGTATGTCCACTCAGTTATATCGATGTCACCACTGTCTTGGTATACCGCCAGTGGACTATCCCAAACAATAATTTCTACTTCTTTAGCGTCAATTACTTCTATTTGGTAAGGAAGTGTCAATTCTTCATAGACAAAACTAATCTCATAAACACCTAAACTAGATATTTTGAAATCTTTCCACATAATTTCTAGCCGAGAGTCGTCTGCTCTAATAATTTCTGTTGTATTGTTGTTGTAGGTTATTTTTACACTGCCTGCGCTTAGGTCGACAATATCATATAATCTCCAATAATCGCTAATATTACTAGGTGTGGATGCAACGGTAATTTCTCTGCCATCGTTGTAAGTAATTCTTATTATGCCATCCCCGATAAATACTGATGCAGAGTTAACAACTGGGCTAACTGCTCTAGTGTTAAGTTCTATTTTGGTGGCTTTTAGGTCTGCCACAGTAACCGCAAATAGTGGACAGGCATAACCTTTGTATGTAACAAATACATTTCTCAAATCTGCTGATTTAGTAAAAGTGTTCCCTGTCTCGCTTTCAATCTTTACCACAAAGTTTGGATCTGCTAGCAAATCTTCCATATTTATGTACTCATTTGTATTGTTATTGTAGGCAACGAAAACTCTTCCGCCCGTTAAATCAATATTATCTCCCACAACATAGCTTAATCTATTGGGGGCTTCTATCCCTAAGTTAGCAATGTTCTTCCTTACTACTTCAATATTAAACTTTGCAGTTTTGCCCTTGTAGGTAACGATAAGTTGCTTTTCACCAATATTTTCCGTTTCAAATCCCGCAATCATTTCTGCCTTTACAGGGATAATCTCGGAAAAACTGTTACTATATGTTATTTTTAAGTTGATATTTTTTACATCTAAAATTTGCCCTTGAACATACTCTTTTTTGTAGTCGCCGTCCACAACAGCTATCTGATAAATAGGCGCATCTTGCACAGATACCTTTATGTAGGCTGTAGTGTTCTCATACTTTATTGTCAAAGTTTGGTCGCCAATATTCTGAGCATCGTAAGTGGATAACATCTCCAAAGTAAGGGGCACAACTTTGGTTTTGCCGTCTTCATAATATACAGTAATTTCTGCGGAATTCAGGTCAAAAAAGTCCCCACGATAATATTCAAGCTTAGGTAATTTAGTAACCACTATGGTGTCAACAGGTACTTCGCCTTCATTACAACCAAATAATGATAGTCCGCTTAGGATTATCAGAATTGCTGTAATAAGTGTAAGTAGTACCTTTTTCTTCATGGTGCCTCCATCCTTAAATGGGCATAACTATAGCTATGTTATTATAATAATATATTATAACATGTATAGCAGGCAAAAATCAATACTTTCTACGGAAAATAGATACCAAAATTATGATTAAAATTATCCCACCGACAATGCCTATTCCTATAGCAATGAGCACTGTTGTTTTTAGACCTTCAATGGGCGTAAATACGACAAAGTTGCCCAAATCTGCGGCTACAAAGGTCAAGTAACCATCTTTTTCTACACCGCTAATAACTTCGTGCAAACCGTTATTATATAGCGCCACAACCAAGTATTTGTCCTTTCCTACACTTCTTTGCGGTAACTTAATTGTGACAGTAGATTTTGTATTTTCTTCTTTTATACTGTCTATAAGCAAATTGATGCTGTAAGCTTCTGACTCTTTGTAGTCATTATAAATCCCGCTACTAGCATAATACTTATCTAAATTTTGTTTTATCTGAATGTATACGCTGTTTGCCGGAGAAATTCCCACATTGGCAAAATCTAGCTCACAATAGGGGCTATATTGTCCCTTTAGTATTAGGTCAACAACTTCCCCTGTCTTGTTCTTTATTTCCGTCATAGGATTGCTTTTTATTGTAAGATTTGCCTTGACATAAACAAACTCATAAAGGTTACTTTTGGCTCCGCTAGCAACAACAGCATAGTTTGTAGTAGGTCTTTTGGGTTCCAAAAGTATTATTGCGGGTATCTCTAAAGTACTTATATCGTCACTTCCCAAAAATCCTTCATAAACTATTCTTGTACTGTATGGAACGCCTTCGTCAATCTCCAAATTGTCAGAGTCGTTAACTTTGGCAATAACTCTTAATTCTGCTTTGGATATGACAATTGACAAATTCTTGGAATAGTCTTCGCCCCCATAACTAATGGTGATTGTAGCTAAATAGGTTTTGGGTATATTTATTTCGTTAACATTGGTAATTGTAAAATTTTGTTGCGGAACAACTACTTTTTCGCCGTCAAGCGTTACAGTTAGTGAGTCATAAAGTTCATTAGTAAAGCCGTCTTCCCCAAAATTGACAAACTTGTTGCTAATTATATAACTTGCGCTTCTGTAATATACTTCTTCTGATTGTACTACATTGAATACTTTGGCAACATCGGCATTTGCAATGCCAAAGCGTGGCGCAGATACTATGCATAGTGACAGCACTAAAACTGTTAGTACTGTCACCAATAATATTACTTTTGCAGATTTACAAGCCTTCATTATGCCCTCTTTCGTACGATAATTAGCGCTATAGCTACAAGCACAACACCAAATGAAATACTTACATATAGTATCCAATCATCATTTTTTGCTTCTTTTAGCTCTGTAGTAGATAGTATACAATAAACTTCAAGTGAGTTGCTGTTGAAGCACAAATAGTCACCCTCTCTGTATGCTTGTATCATGTTTATTTCGCCCTGACTATTTATATGCGCTACATAATAACTGCCATCGTCTGCTTTCTTTATGCTATTATAGCTAGCAGAACTTGCTTCTACCGTTGCTTTGTCAAAAAGTTCTGGCACATAAAGTCTAATAAATAGCTCTCCACTACCGCTTGCGCTAACCGAACCATCACTTAGGCTTAGGTAATAAATCTTTATTATGTGGTAAATAGCATATTCAGGATTAGCCACCTTGAATGCATCAAAGCTAGTGGTATAGCTACTAAAGTTAGTGTTGGTTATCTCTCTAATACTTAGGTCCACATTAGCCGCAAAAGAGCCTTCTACAACTGCTAATTCCTCTTCTGAGCTACTTCCGGCAAGCAATCTTGAATTGTTTATGGATAGCATTCCGAACCTGTAGGACACATTGTAGTTGGGTGCTTCTCCGCCGTAAGGTTCTACTTTATATAATCCAGCAACTGTTGGGGCATCGCCTAACTTTTGGTTGCTTGCTGAATAATACTGCACTAAAGGCATTTTCGTAAATATTTGAGTGATACTTTCGCCATTAACCTGTCCTTGCAACATGTAGTTAAAGCTAATACTGCTGTCGGTAAGCACTGTTAAGTCTGCTATTGATACCACCAAATCTACTGGCACAATGCTAAAGTTTGTCCAGAAGGTATCAACAATATTAAAGTTTTGCATATCGTTAAGGGCTTGCAGCTGATAATCTCCAACATCTTTTGGGTAAGTAGCGTTTGTCGCGCCCCCATAGTTATATGGCACAAAATTATTAGACCCCCTTAAGGTGCTAGCATTAAACTTCAATTTTGGCTCGTAAGTAATACCATTATACTTAAAGTGTATTTTGGGTGCCACTGCTCTGCCAGTGTATGCGTAAGCGGGGCTAAGGTCGTAATACAAACTCACATCAAGTCTATTTATAACAAAGTCTTCTTCCACAATTTTTTGCTTAAAGTTGGTACTTTCGTAGTGGATAGCTCTTGCTTTATATATGTCAGAATTAGCCACAGTAATGTCCGCGCAGTGTTTGCCTTCGAGATTATAATACAGCACTTCCAAAGTTTGTGAGTAACCGCCCACTCCCCTTGCTTCTGCCACGAGCGCGCTAGTTACTGAACCATAAGTTTGTACAGTGTCACCACCGAACACAATACTTGTTTCTGCCTTTGCAATAAGCAAATCAACTATTTTCTTGGTAGATACATAGTTGCTGTCTTCTATAGACAAAGTGACGATGTAGCTTTCTGCATTCTTAGGAGCGTCTTGACTGTCATAATTGTTCCGCTCGCAGAAGTAATTTATGCTGTAATTTATTACTTCATAGGTTCCTTCGTCAAATCTAACACCCTGCACGATTGCGCTAACTGGGTGGCTTTCTGCGTTGTATACTACTTCTAGTCTATTAGTTATGTTCTTTCCGTTCTTGTCAACAAACCTAATAGTAGCTGAAGCTGGGTTTATCCTTGCTAGAAGTTGTAAATATTTTCCGTATTCGTCAGTAATTAGACCACTTGGCTGCAACACATAGTTTGAGTTGTCTATACTAAATCCATAAATTTTGACATAGTTCTGAGTATCTTGACCGTTTGAGTCAAGCACTGTACTTCTCATAAATGCGCTTAGTGAAGCGTTGAAACGAAGGCCAACAACATCACCTTCTATTAGTCCGCTATTTTCTACTTCGCCATATTCGTTTCTTGTTTTCAAGAAAACATAATTGGCACTAGTTACGCTACCTTGTGGTATTCTTGAATAACTGTCATATACCTTAGTCACCATGTTGTTTGAATAAGTAATATCAATGGGCCTTTTGGTTATTTCTAATTCTGGATAAGCTATTTGTTCTCCATTTTGCTTGTACCCGACACTGATATTATAATTTTTGGCTAAGCCAAAGAACTCTCCTTGCGCTATTCTAATTTTGTATGTGTCCACATCTGTGGGTGCTATCGCGCCGTACTCGTCAAAAATTTCGTATACTGGGTGGGTAAGTCCTAGAGCGTCATTATCTCCTGCTACACCATAATTATTCAAAACATAATTGCCGTTTACGCGTAGATAAATGCCGTTTTCGTCTAATATGTGCGTTCCTGCGCCTTCCGCTAGTACATACACATCACCATCAACGACATAATTGCCCATAACACCAGTGAGTATATTGCCTACTTCGTCCCTTACCTTTATATAGTTGCCTAAGGAATCCTTAATGTAGTTATAAACCAAGTTGTCGACTTTGACATAGTCAAAACTCTCTAGTCGTACATACTCGCCTACAACGCGGATAAATTGGTCATCATACAACTTCACATAGCTAGCTGTGACATCACCAAGCGCAACATAGTTGCCACTTTCGTCACAAAAATATTTTGCGCTATTTGCCGTAACAACAACAGTATCGCCGTTTTCGTCAACAATACTCTGCTCTAGTATGTCTGCTACTTTTAGATAGTCACCAGCGGAATTGCGGATATACTCTGCTACTACGCTATTTATTGCTATATAGTCTCCTGATATGCTACGGACATAGTCGGGTTTTAGCGTATCAAAATTGACATAATCTCCGCTAGTTGTTCTTACATATGGCATATTAAAGCTCACTATGTTGCCAAGGTATGTTCTTACTTTGACAAAGTTTTCATTTTCGTCAATTATATGGGTGGCTATTACTTCTTCACAATTAACATAATTGCCTAAAGAATCTTTGAAGAATAGCATTAAATCATTACTTGCATTTATTAGATAATTAACATATACATATCCGCCCGACCCGTTGGGTACATAAGGACAAATAACTAGCTCGCTTAATCTAAAGTATCTGCCCAGTCTATCTTTGACATATTCGCCCATTAGTCCAATAATATCAAGGTACTCACCGTCATAGTTTTTTACATGTGAGCCACCAGCTTTAACCACGGTAAGTAAAATATAATCACCTTTTTCGTTACGAACATACTCTCCGGTTCCTTCTTCCACTAGCACGAAATTGTCATTTTCGTCTTTGTTGTAGTTGCCTAGCAAAGAAATAATAGGAGTATACACTCCGCTATAGTCCTTGAAGTACTGCGCTACGGCTTCGTGTGGTTTAACAAATGAGCCACTCTCGTCCTTATAATAGACACCAACTAAATTTAGTATATTGACATAGCTGTTATCTTCGGTAAGCATATAAGTATCTGTTATTCTATAATAGTTGCCGAGAATATCTGTAGCGTGAGTACCTTGTATGTCACCAATTGGTACATAATCATTGTTTTCGTCAAGTATATGACTACCGACAATAGAAGAACCTAACAAGTAGTTGCTACTTGAGTCTTTTATATAAGTTCCGTTAATTATTTTGTAATCTTGCCCGTCTAGGTAGTAACTGCCTTTTATGCTCGTTACCGGAATAAAATTACCGTTTATATCCTTAATATAGTTTCCTTTGGTGTTAAGCATAATATAGTTGCCTTGACTATCCCTAATATATTTGCCTAATCCGTCTTGCACATATTCAAAGTTCCTAGCAAAAGTTTGGAAGGTGTTTTCTCCCACAATAACATAAACTATCTCGCCAACCCTGACCACTTCCATAACATTCTTATATACAGCTTTTTCGTCTGCGCCCACAAAGCCTTTGTACTGTATTGTAAAGCTAGGATAACTAGTGTCATCTCCGTCATAAACTTTGGAAGAATATCCCCTTACTTCTGTTACAGAATAGTTTTCTCCGACTTTCTCTTTTACGACAAAAACCATTTCTAATTCTGCCTTAACGATTTCGAAGTAATAGTATGCCTTAGGCACAGCTTCATAGTTAGTGCTGGAACCTACTGCTACAGAAAAAACATATTTACCTGTGTCAAAACAAGTTTTTACCGATGTATCAATATCTTTGGGCAGAATTCTATTTTTGTTGTTGCCTATAAACAAACCTTCTAATACTATGTTTATTTTTTCAGAACTCACTACTTCTACAGTCGTATCTATAGGTGTATTGCCTGCCATTCTCAAAATTTTCGGTTGTTGAACTAGCCCGGTGAACTTGTTGTAGTCGGTATAAATGCCTTTGTCAGCGTCAAAGAAGCCATAAACTCTTACCCAACTGTCTGCTTTCAATACATAAAAATTCAAATTAGAATGCGAATAGTCGAATACATAGTTGCTTGGCGCTGTGCCCCCCACTGGGCATATACTGTACAAGCCAGTTACTTGGTCATCGCCCACTGCTGACCAATCGATTGTAGGCGCAACAATTTCGCCCAAAATGTATTCGTCTTCTCCTTCTTCACCAATCCAACCGCTGTAGCGTAAAATTATATGCTTTTCTATCTCAGAGTCTTTTTCTCCATACACCTTGTATGGACCGTAGCCTTCTTCAAAATCAATAAATACTTGTAGGCTTGCCGGCATTACTTCCAGAAGATAAGTATACTCCAGTGTGGCAAAGTTGTTGTTGTAGTTTTCGCTTCCGACAGTGTTGATATAAATTGTTATTTCATAACTGCCCACATTAAGCAGCTTATTTCTATGAAGAATGCTATAGGTTACACCGTCAATTTTATTTGGTATTCCCAGCGCGGCATTTGCGGAGTAAATAGGATTGGTTGTGCTATAAATATTGTTGTTATAAGAATACAACACACCATCTATAGTAATTGTAACGGGGATTTCTCCGTTGGAGTAATCGAATTGATCTAGTGCCATTAGTTGATAGCCAAAAATTGCTTCCAAACCATTATAAATTAGTGTGTAGTTAGCATCGTATCCGGCGGTGGTTTCTACTTTATTCACATCTTCAGTCGTATTAACAATAAGTGTTAATAAGGAAGATGCTTCTACTTCTAATGATATAACAAAGTCCAGTGCATATACTTTCTCGCCGTCCATAAAGTAAGTGTTGCTTGAATTAGTAATTATTCCCGTCACACTTAGCGTGTATATTCCGCTGTTTCTTATATCCCATATCGGTATTCTGTTGCCGAAACGGTCCTTAAGTTCTTCATTATAAGAGTCAAGCAAATAAAGCAGATTGCCTTCACTGTCAGTTAGCTGTGGCACAGGTACGCCACCAAGTATTGCTTGGGAAATATATACATATCCCCAACTAGACGCTGCGGGCGACTCCACTCCGGTAAAGTAATATTGGAATTCATACAGACTAAAATTTTGGATATTATAAATTTTGTGAGCAACCTTTGATTGCTCGACAATAACAACTTCTTGCTCCTTAACGGTAAGTCGAATTATTAGTCTTTCATCCCTTACTCTGTAGTTTATTTCGTCACCAGTCATTGGAATGACATAAATCTTGATAATATAGGTGCCGACATCAACTATGGTAGCATCGTTTTCGTTTTCGACTTCGTCAAAAACATCCACGCCGTCTATAACTCGACCTATTTTGTACAGCTTCAATTCACCAACACCGCCAATAATTTGGTGGTTCGGTACTATTTCTCCGCCGGTATATGTTTTTGTTTGCACTGGTTCTGCTTCTAAACTTAGTTCTTTCTGCAACACATATAGCGTAATTGGATAATAGTTAAAAGCGTAGTTATGCTTGCTTGCATTGGCAACCGAAATAGCGTTATTGTAATTGCCTGCTTTTTCTGTGGGGAGAGAAACAACAACAGTAGCCAAAGAGTCAGTTGTTTGGTCGCTACCAAAATAATCTTCAGTGAGTAGACCTTTGTACATAACAAAGTTGCCTTCCACTATCTCTCCGCCTTCTTTGTATACATAAACTATATTACCGTTCTCTTCTACGATTTTTCCGTCAGTAGAGTCAATCATTACTCTATACTCGTCAATGGATGTAATATACTTAGGATTTGCCGTGTCATAAACAATCTCTTTTTCGCCGTATGTCCTGACCGCTTTGGTCAGAAAAACATCAACAATCTTGGTGTGGACTGTTATTTCGAAGTCCATAGACACAGGAAGATAGTTAGCAGTGGACGGTAAAGATAACTTTAATATATAAATGCCAGAATAAGTCAAGTTCTGTACCAAAGGAGAACTTAGGTTATAAATAGAGTGGTCGTGCATACTCTCTGTACAACTAAAGTAAAAATCTAGCACGCTAAGTAGTTCGCTTACTGGCTGTATTATTTGGTCGTATTCTCTGTGGTTAGTAAACTTTACTTTGCCTGTTTCAAAAATCTTGTTTATATTAGAAACACCTATATAATCTAAATAGTTACTTTCATTTTCTCCTTCAACAACAATAACATCGGGAGCGGGGGTGAGTTTTTCTATATACAAATAAGCTAGAGCGGGAGCTATAGGGTCAAAAACATAGTTTGGAGCTATGTTTTCACCGTCGCTAAATTCTAGCCTGTAAGTATCTTCTGCATTTTTGCTAGAGTCAGTTAGTTTGTTAATCTCTACACCTTTTATGGAGTCATACCAGCTTAGTAGTAAGGAAGAATTCAGTATGCTGTCTACAGGTTCGCTAAGAGTCATATTGGTCATAAAGCTTCTTAGTGTGGTATTTGTATTATCCCATAAGAAGCCTTCGCCAGCCATAAAGCCACTAATTTCTACCACAACATAGTTGTTAATACCTAAACTAGTTAGCTCTCCTTCTTTACAAAAATCAGCCAAACCTCTATACGGTTCGTCCACTGTACCCGTATAGAAATAAAACAAATCTTCGGCAAGTGTTTCCCCAGAAAACTTTTTATCTCCTGCTTTGGCTACTCGAACCACAACATATAAAGGGTCATTGAACTTCCTTGTATAGTTGGTTCTTACAAATTTTATATTTAGTGTAAGCGGAGTTATGTTACCCTTTGTTATGTCCGCCACACCGCTATTGTTCGTAAAATCTAAGGTGTTTATATCGTAGCTATTCATTACATCACTTAAATCTTGATCTTCATAGCCAGGTTTTGCCTTTAAGAAATAACTTGTATCAATAGCAACGCCATTGCCAACGCCTGCGGTACTGTACTGAGCACTGTATCCTAGCTCAATCATAACAGCATCGCTAGTAATAATGTTTGTAGCAGATGCGCCAAAAGCTACAATGTTCTTTGTGCCGTCATATGCTTTGTTCGTTACGCATTGATTGACTGTAAGAAGCACCTCTCTCTTTTGAATGTTTAGGTTAAGCAATGGACCTGTCGTCAATTTCAAAACGGAATCTTGAGAACCAAACTCTTTGGGTATAAAAAAGCTACTATCACTTTGCTGAGTCAATATTGTATTGTTACCTGTGGAAAAGTATACATAAATAGCATAGTAAAAATAATAATCACTGCCTGCATATAGCCTGCCGGAATAGGCATAGTACTCTTGCCCGGAGCTATCAACAAACACCTTGGTAGTCTCAGGTATTAGTTTTTTGCCCACCATAGGCATTACATATATTATATTTTTGGAAGCATCTGTTTTCATGTCGCTTACTTTGGATACGAAAGCTATCTGCCAGTTTTCAAAACTGTCTACACTGATTTTACCATTTAAGGGGTTCGGTGTAGTATTTGTCACATCTAGACTATTGTAATATTTCCCATCAGCATAACGCTGATAAACAAACTCCGAAGCATTTAGGTATTGCCCATAGGTGAAAGAACCACTAAACTCTGATGTGTTGAATGTAAGGCTAAGTCCAGGCTCAGTAATCTTAAACGGAATGCCAACTAGCGAAAAGTATTTGTATCCGCTCGGATTTAGTGCGCTATTATAAGGAGTAAAGTTACCAGACACCATTCTACCAGGTATAGGTTCATATTGTGCTAGCACATTAGAAAGATTTTCCCACGGTCCATAGGTATTGTCGTTGAACAAGACACGATACATAGTGATATACATACTTACACTCTTGTTGCCAATTTCCGCAGAATCAAAGACAGAGCCAACGAAATCAAATAAAAGTTTGCTTTCTATAATATTTTTCAAAGTAACAAAATCGGATGCAATGCCACCAATATTTTGCCATTCTTGGGATGTCAAAGTTTTATTACCAAACAAGCCTACAGCTGATGCCGTCTTGTCATACTCTTTTTCCGTTTTTACAACTAAACCTTCTTTTTCGTATTGGTCAAAAGAAGCACCTACCAAATCCAGGCTAATTTGTTTCTTATAAATTTCTAAAGTTTGAATATACTCTTTGCCTGTTGAATTAAGTTTTACCGTAACAGGCTGAAAACCAGATATTAGTCCCGAAGTAGGTATTATTCTTAAATAATATACTCCTGCCATGGTAATACTTGTGCTATTAGGAATTTCTGTAAGACTAAGTATATTACCATATTCCCCTGTCATTGCACCCTTGTTCCACTGAATGTTAAGTCTTGAACTTATACCGATTAGTGTAGTATTTGGATAGGTATTACTTTCTAAATTGTCAGATTGCTCAGTGTATAACCCTAAACCGTAGTTATGAGGCACATATACGCTACCAGAAATTTTGTTACTGAACTGCTTAAAGTATTTTGTATCAATGTTGCCGATATTATAACTGCTCTTTTTTGTGGAATATGTAAAATAACTATTGTCGGCGGAGCTCTCCGTGCTGTGGAGCTTTACTATATTACGGAAATTAACAGCGCTACCGCTGTAAGTTGTCGCTGCCTTTGTTAAGTTCAAATTTTTATTTAAGCCCATTATTTCGGATTGTGAGTCATCAAGAAATATATCTGCAGTAACTACAATATTCACATTTGATGACAAAGTTATAGAACCAGCTGCATAAGGGGCGCTAGGAGTTCCTGTCATAGGATCTTCTTCTCTGTTCACTAAATCCAAGTGTGTGCTGTTCATATTTCCCACATGGTAGCTTAAAGTTATGGCATTTATATTATAAACGCCCGCTACCGTCAAACTTGAAGCGGAACCTGAATAACTTTCTCCATACCAAGTAGTGCCAGTTATATTAAAATCTGTGGGATAAGCATAAATGGTATTGCTCGCGCCAGCTGATAAGCGCAAGGGAATATCAAAGGGGTTGGAAATCACTTGATTATCTTGGTTGAAATATTGGAAGTCCATGCGAATGGATGTATCTGGTAATATAACATCATTCCACTTAGCTGCTCCGTTTATGAAGGGGACTTTATAATAAGACCTAGCTGAAGTCTCTCCTGTGTTTGGATCAAGATAATTCTCAGTAATATATCTACTGGCATCAATTTTGAAATGGAGCTCAGTGTCATTAGCGTAGTATCCTTTGTATGTCGGACCTGCCGCGCTTGCGGAGTTTCTATTAACGGGAATAACATTCAAGCTTAGCACCATGATAACTGCTAAACAAATAAATACGCCAACAATAATTGCATATTTCGCAATGCTATTTATTCTTACATTTTTTGACATGACATACCCCCAATAATAAAGAGAATTTCTCTATACTATATTATATAATATAATATAACAATATGTCAACACAGAAAAATGCGTCAAAAAAAGGAGTGTCGCCACCCCTTTTGTAGATTATTTCTTACTTTTCTTGCCTTTTGGACGGCTTTTTGAAAACTTTGACTGATAAACTGGCACAATTATTTTTTCCGAGTAATATTGCATAAAATTAGACAAAATCAGACAATATACCGTACTGCCATATACAATAAGCAAAGCTACAACAATTATGTTAATAAAGCCATCAGTTAAAGCCACAATTATGAAAGGAAGGGCTAGAATTGCTAACACAAATATCGTTTGCAACGCCATTTGCATAGCAAAAATCATAGCGTTCTTTGCTTTTTGCATAAAGGGAATGTCATAAGAAACTATCATGGGAAGCATATAAACGGAAAACATTGCAGAAAGTAATGCAACTATTGATGCAAATATTATTAGCACCCACTCTCCTGCCCCTGCTGTCCCTTGCCAGTATTTAGATAAAAAATACACAAAAGCATTGCCCACTCCCGCAACAACAATCATAAAGAAAACGCCCATAATCAGCATTTGCCACCAGTACTTTTTGATTCCCTTAAAGAATTCTATCATAACTCTTGGTACTTGATTGCCGTAGTTATCCTTTTTACAAACAAAACTGTCATTCCAAATAAACTTCATAGCTAGTGGCATCATACCTGCTAAGCCTATGCTAAGGAAAAGCATACTTGCACCGGCTGCTAAGAACATAAGGCTATAAACTTCCAGCATGTCAAGCCGAGCTTGCAATACCGATGCTGATGAAGATATGCCCATGCCAATACCAGACATAAGATATGGTGGTGTGGATATGTTAGAAAGCATATAAGAAAGCTTTTCCGCCCCAAAAATAGACATTATTGCAAAGACTGCCAAAAGTGGCAACAAGGTAACCACAAAGCCTAGATTGGCAAACATAAGTAAGCCGTTTCTTCTTTTGAATACGCTTATAAAGTAGCGGAATCTACCACTGCTTACCGCTTCAGACACGCCCCCGTCCGTCCTTGCTTCAGGCGCGAAAGTAAGCGACTTAAGCAGTCCGACTTTTTGGCTTTGTTCTTTTGCCATAACTGTATCCTCCTAATCTTAGGTTTTATTATTGCTTTTCTCTATATGAGCTTCTCAATCTTTCGGTATGATCCAAAATTGATTTTCTGATACGCAAATTCTTGGGAGTAACCTCCAACATTTCGTCCTGTTGTATAAACTCAATACACTCTTCCAGACTAAATTTCCTTGGTGTTTCTAACCTAAGGGCGTCATCACTTCCCGATGCGCGCATATTGGTTATGTGTTTCTTTTTGCACACATTTACGGGTAAATCTTCTTGTTTGGGAGAATATCCTACCACCATTCCGGCATAAACTGGTGTGCCTGGTCCGATAAAAAGTGTACCCCTGCCCTGTGCGTTATACAGCCCGTATGTTACAGCTTCGCCCGTTTCAAAAGCGACAAGAGCGCCGTAAGGTCTTTTGGGCATACTACCCTTTACCGCTTCATAGCCTGCAAACAAACTGTTCATTATGCCTTCGCCCTTTGTTTCTGTCATAAAATCATTTCTGTATCCGAGCAATCCCCTTGACGGTATAAAGAATTCCATTTTTATCCTACTGCCTTGTGGTGTCATAGTAATAAGCTCGCCTTGCCGTCTTCCCATATTTTCCATTACTGCGCCAATACAGTTGTCAGGAACATCAATAGTGAGTCTTTCCATAGGCTCGCATAATACACCATCAATAACTTTGTAAATAACTTTTGGGGTGCTTACTTGGAATTCATAACCCTCTCTACGCATATTTTCTATAAGAATAGAAAGGTGTATTTCTCCCCTGCCACTTACCAAAAATTCATCAGTGCTTTTGCCGTCAGCAACTTTAAGTGACACATCTTTTAGTAGCTCTTTCATAAGCCTTGCTCTAAGATGTCTAGATGTAACATATTTGCCTTCTTTGCCTGCAAAAGGACTGTTATTTACCGCAAATCTCATTTGCAGTGTAGGCTCGCCAATTTTTACAAAAGGCAATGCTTCCACGGTATTAGGACTGCAAATTGTTTGACCTATAGTTACATTTTCTATACCGCTAAAGCTAACAATATCGCCAACCATTGCGCTTTCAACTGTGGTTTTATTCAGCCCGGCAAATTGATAAATATTAGTAATCCTGCTACGGTAAGTTTCTTTTGTTATCGGGTCAACAACCACTACATCCATATTGGGTTTCATCTCTCCGCGCTCTATCCTTCCTATAGCCACTCTGCCCACATAATCATTATAATCTATGGAAGAAACAAGCACTTGCAAGTCGCCTTTTTCGTCACCTTCAGGTGGGTCAATATGGCTAATAATTGTATCAAATAGCGGATTTAGGTCGGTGCCTTGCACATCAGCAGAAAGTGAAGCTGTGCCTGCTCTGCCGCTACAATACACAATGGGGCTGTCTATTTGCTCGTCATTGGCATTAAGGTCAATAAGTAGTTCATAGACTTCGTCCAAAACTTCTGCGCATCTAGCGTCAAGCTTATCCACTTTGTTAATGCAAATAATTACTTTTAGTTGCATTTCCAGCGCTTTTTGTAGCACAAAACGAGTTTGTGGCATAGTCCCTTCGTAAGAATCGACAAGGAGTACAACGCCGTTTATCATTTTTAGTACTCTTTCTACTTCTCCGCCAAAATCGGCGTGTCCGGGAGTGTCTACAATATTTATTTTTACATCTTTATAAATAGCAGAAGTGTTTTTTGCTAAAATAGTGATGCCCCTTTCTTTCTCTAGGTCGTTACTGTCCATTACGCAAGTTGGTACTACTTGATTATCTCTAAAAACTCCACCCTGCTTGAGCATAGCATCTACTAGCGTTGTTTTACCGTGGTCTACATGCGCTATAATGGCTATATTTCGTAAATCCGTTCTTTTCATCTATCTTTATCCTTTTTTATATGGCTTTAAGTCTTTGGTAGTCTGCTAGTGTTAGTGTATAACTGGTAGAAATGTAATCACTTTCTTCATAAACATCATGGACGAACTGATATTCCCCTACAACAAGTATCTCACTTCCTAATCTGGCATAATTTAGCGCCTTGACGCTAACGGTTATTGTTACATCGTCCCAAGTATCTTGAGTATATTCAAACTTACCTAAGTATGCCATAATATAATCCGCAATGTTATCGCTATTAAAGTTGGTCTCTCTATTTTCCACAGTGAAATCATCGTCTGCTGAACGAATGTTGAGATTGTAGGAATACAGTGGCACATTTTTTCTTGTGTTATAATACTTGTACTTTACTTCGCTCCACTCTATCAAAAGATTATTTGAGATAGAAACATAAGGAGCGGTGAGCTTTATCGGGTTAATAATATAAGTTTTCCAGACACAATATTCGCCTTTTTCTGATTTGTAAACAGCTCGTACTCTTACATTTAATGTGCCTTTTTTCCGTTCAATATTGAAGAAAGTGCTTTCCGTCCAACCGCTTACAATCACTGCATCTTCGTCAAACGGATTGCCGAAACAATACTCTATATCATAGCTTTTTGCCTTAGATATCTTTTTCCACTCCACCTTTACCGTCATATCGGAAAGTTGGTCGAACTCCGCAAAACTAATTTGTGGTACAGTGGTTTTGTTGTTAATAATAAGTATAGGTATAGCAATACTAGCAGCGATAAGCGCAACGAGTATCAAAGAAATAATAAGTATATACACCTGTTTTTTTTTCAAGACCTATCCCCTAATTTTCTTCAATTTAGCGAACCTTGGCAAGCCGTCAACTAGCGGCGCTTTGCTTTCCCCTTGAATTAGTGGCAGAGCATAATCGATAAATTCTTGAGTAAGCCCGCTATTATCTTCTTTTATCCACTCAAGTGGTACAGTTTTTTCTGTGTTTGCCGCCATTTCTATGGGCATAAGTTTGTATTCTAAGTTGTATTCATTTCCTTCTTTTCTGGAGAAAACAACAATTTTGTCCGTCTCTCCTTCACAAGCGTATTTAACCGCATATTTGCCGGCATTGAATGCTTCTTCCACATCGTTCTTGCTAGCAAGATGCGCTCCGCACCTTTGCATTAAGCTAAATTCAACTGCTCTAACCTTGCCACCAACTTTTTCTTTAATTAAATTAGCTAATGATGCGGCAACTCCCCCTAGCTGTGTGTGACCAAAGCTGTCTTTGCTTGCGTTTTGGTCGGCTAGCTCTTCCACTACATACTTGCCTGACTTTGTCTTAATACCTTCGCTCAAAGCAACTATACATTTGCCTTTGTTTTGTATGGTAATTCTTCTTACATCTTCTACGAACTTGTCAATATCAAAGGCTTTTTCTGGCAAATAAACTAAATCCGGACCCAGTCCTTTGTAAGTTGCAAGCATACTAGCAGCGGTTAGCCACCCTGCGTTCCTGCCCATAATCTCTACAATGGTGATTTGTCCCTTGTCATAAACTGTCGCATCAAGATATATTTCCATTAGTGTAGTTGATATGTACTTTGCCGCGCTACCGTATCCTGGACAATGGTCTGTGCCAAAAAGGTCATTGTCAATAGTTTTGGGTACACCTATAATGTTGCAGTCATATCCGCTTTTTAATAAGTATTTACTAATTTTGTTGCAAGTATCCATACTGTCGTTGCCACCATTATAAAAAAAGTAGCGGATGTTGTATTTTTTGAAAACTTCTAGTATTCTTTTGTAATCTGTTTCGTCTTCTTCTACATTTTTTAGCTTGTATCTAACTGAACCCAAAGCGGAAGAAGGAGTATTTTTTAGTAGCAATAGTTCTTCTTTATCTTCCTTGCTAATATCATAAAAAACTTCATCCAATATACCTTGAATACCATGTGCAGCGCCATAAACCTTGGTAATGTTTTTTTGGCTCAGCGCCTCAATAAACACACCCGCTGCGCTAGAGTTAATAACAGATGTAGGACCACCGGACTGTCCAAACATACAAGCTCCCACTAAATTTTTCATAACAATTACCTCCGTATTTTTTATTGTCCCAAAATTGTAGCAATTTTGTATAAATCTTTGTTAAATTTGCATGGCATGGCAAACGCTTCTTCTATGTCCATATTGACAATTTTGTTTTGCCTAATTCCTACGACTTGACAACCACAACTATCTGAAAGCAGTGTGTTTACTGCGTGAACCCCATAATTTGCGGCAAGCACTCTATCAGACATTGATGGAGAACCGCCCCTTTGTAAATATCCTAATTTTACTGTACGAATGGACAAATCATCCATTTTTTCCAGAATTTTTTCCTTTAGCTCACTACTGGAGCAAACACCTTCAGAAAGTATTATTATAACCGAGTTTTTACCCTTAATTCTGTCTTGTTTGATAGTTCTACACACTGTAGCTATATCCATAGGAATTTCTGGTACAAGTATTATTTCCGCTCCGCCAGCAAGTCCAGCATAAACGGCAATATCGCCACATTTCCTACCCATAACTTCTATAATACAGGCTCTATTGTGCGCGGTCATTGTGTCACGGATATTGTTAACTGCGGATAGTACAGTATTAACTGCGGTATCAAAACCTAGTGTATAATCAGTATAAGCCAGGTCATTGTCAATGGTACCAGGAATGCCAACACATGGCAATTTGAAGTCATTATAAAGGTCTTTCATGCCACGGAAAGAACCATCTCCGCCAATTACTATCAGACCTTCTATTCCATAGGCTTGCAAAATATCATAAGCCTTTTGTCTATAGCTATACTCGTTAAACTGTGGAGAGCGCGCCGTCTTTAGTATGGTGCCGCCCTTTTGTATGGTGTCGGACACAGAACGGGAGTCCATTTTTGTAATGCTACCCTTTAGTAAGCCTTCATATCCACATTCAATTCCGTACACTTCAACGCCTTGTTTACTACCGTATCTCACTACCGCCCTAATAGCTGCATTCATTCCTGGTGCATCGCCGCCGCTAGTTAATACGCCAATTTTTCTCATTTCTGTCCTCCGAATTTTCTTTAGTTATTATACCATAGCAAATTTTGGTATGCAAATATATTACCTTGTTTGCCCCTGCCCTTTTACTATATATTTTAGTGATGTTAGCTCCTTTAGACCAATAGGACCCCTAACATGGAGCTTTTGTGTAGATATGCCCATTTCTGAGCCTAGGCCTAATTCAAAGCCGTCAGTAAACCTGGTGGACGCGTTGACATAAATCGTACTCGCGTCTATTTCTGTAGTAAACTTATTGGCTAAATCTTCGTCCATAGTTATTATTGCTTCGCTATGCTTTGTATTGTAACAATTTATGTGTCTAATAGCATCGCTACAATCGCTAACAATACTAACCTTTATAATCAAATCGCTATATTCTTGATAAAACTCCGCTTCGTCAATAAGTTTGGTGCCTTCATAATAGCTTTTTACTTCCGCCGTTCCCCTTATTTCTACACCCTTATTTGCCAGCATAGTAAGTACTTTACTAGTGAAAGTAGATGCTATTTCTCTGTCAATAAGTAGCGTTTCTACTGCATTACAAACGGACGGACGGGACATTTTCGCATTCTCAATAATTTTTAGCGCCATGTCGTAATCCGCGGTCTTCTCCACATAAATGTGGCAATTTCCACCGCTTGATGCAATAACAGGCATAGTTGCTGTTTCTAGCACATACTTCTTCAGCCCCTCTCCACCGCGCGGAATAATCACATCAATATACTCATCTAACTTTAGCATTTCTTGGGTTAGCTCTCTACTACTGCCGTCTATAAAGGTGATAATGGAGCTATCCATTCCACATTCAGCAAAGGCTTCTTTCATCAGGTTTACTAAAACTCGGTTGCTGTTTATGGCCTCTTTCCCCCCCTTAAGTACCACTGCGTTGCCCGACTTAATGCAAAGAATGGCAGCATCAACCGTCACATTGGGGCGTGACTCATAAATAATACCAATAACACCTAATGGGGAATGAACCTTGCTCACTTGTAGTCCGTTTTTTAGGGTATAGCTTTCCGCTACTAAGCCCACATAATCGGGTAACAAAATTACTTCGTCAATACCCTTGCACATACTTTCTATACGGCTAACATTTAGCGTTAGTCTATCTAAAAAAGCGCTATTTAATCCGCTTTGCTCTCCGCTTATAAGGTCAAGTTTGTTTTCCGCAAGTATTAGTTCCACATTTCCCAGAATTTTTTCTTTTATTTTACTAAGCACAGCATTTTTTTGCTCCGTTGTAGCGGAAACAAATTTTTGGCTAGCATCCTTTGCTTTTTTGCACTCAAGTTTTGTATTAAACATCTTCTTCCTCCGAAAGTTTGTTATTGTTATAAACATTCTTCCCTTCGTCACATTCTTCTATAGCGAAAACAAATTTTTTGGTTACTCCCTTTGCTTTTTTGCACTCAAGTTTTGTATTAAACATCTTCTTCCTCTGGAAGATTGGCGTTGTGATAAACATTCTGCACATCGTCACTTTCTTCAAGCATACTTATTAACTTAACTATGGACGGAACGGCATCTACTGGTGGCTCAACATAGTCGTCTGGGATATAATCGATGGAAGAAGAAAGTATCTTTATTTCCTTTGCTTCCAAAAAGTCCTTAACGGTACTTAAGTCTTGGGGCAGTGTAAAAATTTCATACACTTCTCCGTCTTCTTGCATATCGTCACCGCCTGCTTCAAGGCATAGCTCCATTACATCGTCTTCCGTTAGATTTTCGCCGTCAATTACAATAACGCCCTTTCTTTTGAACAGGTAAGAAACACAACCCGTTGCGCCAAGCGAACCGCCGTTTTTGTCAAAAGCGTGCCTAACTTCGCCCGCCGTGCGGTTTTTGTTGTCGGTAAGAGCTTCCACAATTACTGCTACTCCCCCACTTGCATACCCTTCATAAACCATATCTTCATAGTTAACAGAGTTAAGGTCGCCCGTTGCTTTCTTTATGGATCTCATAATGGTATCGTTGGGCATATTGCTTTGTTTTGCCTTCGTAATAACATCTCTAAGACGAGAGTTGGTGTTTGGGTCAGGACCGCCTTGCTTAATTGCAACAGATAGTTCTCTACCAATCTTGGTAAAAACGCTTCCCCTTGCCGCATCTGCTTTGCCCTTTTTGTTCTTAATGTTCGCCCATTTACTGTGTCCGCTCATGATTGTTACCTCCAAAAAAATTATCTTATCAAATACATTGCTATGCCTGCGCTAACGGCAGCGTTAAGGGACTCAATGCTACCACTTGCCATAGGTATAGTAAGTACTACTTTACTTTTATCCAAAAGTTGTTTGCTCACACCGTGGGCTTCGCTTCCCACAACTAGTGCTGTTTTGCCTTCCTTCCTATACTCAAAAAAGTTTTCACTGCCCATGGACAAAGAAACTATATCGTACTCACTAAGTAGTTCTAATGCATAATTTGTATCGCTAGCTACAATATTCATACAATTTATGCCACCCATACTGGCTCTAACCGCTTTGGGGTTGTATGGGTCAACAGTATTGATACAAATAGCTGTTGTTATGCCCCTTGCGCATGCTGTACGCAAAATTGTGCCTAAATTGCCTGCATCGCTTATACTATCAAGCACAATAACAAAATCGCCAAAATCCAAAGAAACTTCCTTTCTTTTTACCACAGCTATTACTCCAGACGGAGTAACGGTGTCGGCTACCGTGTCAAATATACTGTCCTTAATTACAAACGCATCTAAAGAGAATTGCTCTTCCAAAAACTGTAAGTCTTGGTAGCTACTTTCCCTAATATACAGCTCAATTACGGAATTCGTTTTGGGCAAATCTTTAACTAAGTTTATGCCCTCAGCAACATAAACTCTCGTTTGTTCACGCAGTTTTTTGTCTTTGTATAAGGCTCTAAGCCGCTTAACTTTTTCGTTAGATGATGCTGTTATTGTCATATGCTCTTATAAAAAAGTGCCTTTGCAACTTTAGCAAAGGCACTTAAAATCTTATTTATTTTAGGGCTGTCTTTGCCTTGTTACAAATATCTGCAAAGGCTGGTGCGTCATTTACTGCTATATCTGCTAGCACCTTTCTGTTTAGCTCTATGCCAGATAGCTTTAGTCCGTACATTAGGCGAGAATAGGATAATTCATTTATTCTTGCTGCTGCGTTTATTCTAGCAATCCAAAGTTGACGGAAATCTCTCTTCTTTAGCTTTCTGCCAACATAAGCGTATTGCATTGACTTCATGACCGCTTGTCTTGCTACTCTATATAATTTAGATTTGCCTCCGAAATAACCTTTGGCTCTCTTCATTATCTTTCTTCTTTTTTTAACTGCGTTTACCGCTCTCTTTATTCTCACTTTTTACCTCCACTATTTCTGACCACTCATAAGAGTAGATATTGTCTTTAATTGGGCTTCGTCAACATAACCGCCTTGACGCAAGTTTCTTGTTCTTTTTGTGGTCTTCTTAGTAAGAATGTGATTCTTGTTTTGCTTTGACCTCTTTAATTTTCCAGAAGCTGTAAATCTAAAACGCTTTTTAGCTCCGCTGTGGGTTTTCATTTTTGGCATAATCCAAAATTCTCCTTTCTGTTTATTTTTTTATGGGGCTAAGCATTAGATATACTGCCCTGCCCTCTGCCGTTGGCTTTTTTTCCATAACTGCTACACTTTGTACCTTTTCAAAAAATTTGTTAAGGACTTCTATGCTTATTTCGGGGTGCATATTTTGTCTTCCGGACATTCTTAAGGATACTTTTACCTTATCTCCGTCCTCCAAAAACGAAATTGCCTGTTTAGCTTTGGTGTTGATATCTCCGATATCAATAGTTTGTGAAAGTTTAATTTCTTTCATTTTCACAACTTTTTGTGTTTTTTTCGCCTCTTTATCCTTTTTTTGCATGTCAAACCGATATTTGCCATAATCCATTATTTTGCAAACAGGTGGTTTTGCAGTGGGGGATATGTTCACTAAATCAAGATTACGGAAGTCGGCAATACGCTGAGCTTCGCTCTTTGACATAACACCAAGTTGTGTCCCTTGCTCATCAATTAGACGAACTTCTTTGTCTAATATCCTTCCATTTATAGCTAAATCCTTAAAAATACTTCATGTCCTCCTAATATAATAATAAAAGATGTGCATAAATACACATCTTCTAAAAATAATC
>CAYJBW010000003.1:7519-51199 GCA_964368255.1 uncultured Christensenella sp. | reverse complement strand
AACCGCTGACTTTCTCCACGTCAAGAAGACACTCTACCAGCTGAGTTAATAGCCCCTAGCGAAAGATATTCTAGCATAAGAAAGGGTTTTTGTAAAGTTAATTCTTAATATTATCGTTGGGAGTTATATTATAAGTGTGTAGTAAATATTAAAGTAAAAGAGTTTGTTATAAAATCAATTCTTAAGTGTTGTTGTTGGAAGTTATGTTATAGGTATGGAGTAAGTATTAGAGTGGAAAAGTTTTTATAAAGTAAATTCATTTTTGTTATCGCTGCAAGTTAGGTTATTATAAATACTGGGCAACCCTTAGGTTAAAAAGGGTGACTAAGTAGGTTTTTACCATTAGCGCTGAGCGTTTTGTTGCAAGTGTGGGGCAAGTCTGTAGCCAAGATAAGAGACGACAAAGCACCACAGGATATCTGTTGGTAAAAAGATTAGGCATCCGTAGGTGATTGCTTTGCTTATAGATATTGCAGAATGCAAGTAGTAGTTGAGAATGATGTACATGTAAGATACGCCAATTATGTAGACTATTATGATTCCGATAAAAGTTGCGACAAGGTTGCCTAAAAAAGCAGGTTTTTTGTTGAATTTTATGCCACGGCTAATAATGCCTACCACGAATACCCCTACAATAAATCCTATATTGTAACCAAAAGACGGTCTAAATATGTAAGAAATCCCTCCACCGTAGGCAAAGACCGGCAAACCAAGTAGCCCCATAGCAACATAAATAATTACGCTTGATGAGCCTAAAATACCCCCAAGCAAAATACCAGTAAGCAGACAAATGGCAAGTTGCAATGTGATAGGAACTAGTGGAGTGGGGATTTTTATAAAAGAACCAACGGTAATTAGCGTAATAAATAGCGCAATTAACACAAGTTTTTTTGTTTTGGTCATAGCGTCTTTCTCCTAATAACAATTATAATAGGCGAAAGAGCTATTGTCAACTTAATTATTTCCTAGGGTTGACTATAGAATTTTCCTAGTTCTTTTTGCCACTCGCTAATGGCTTTTTTGCAGTAAGTTTTTGGAATGGAACCTGCTACCTTTGCTGATTTTTTTGTGCCAGTAGCAACTTTGAGTAGAGCTATTAAAGATGGTAGCTTTTTTATGCCGATAGCTAGCTTTTCCATCATATCTTTGAAAGTAAGCGAAACCATTTCGCCGGAGCTGGAGCCAAGCAAATCCTTTTCTGCTAAAATGCCCGATGTAAAAAGCCAATTTACGGTATCATTTGGCAAATTAAGCATCCAACGCTTCATAAAGTCTACGCCACAATGATTGGCGCCAAACTTTTGGTATACTCTATATTGATACTCCCATAAATCAGCGATTTGGCAACTGTTAGTGGTCAAAATCACTTCACTAAGTATTTTGGCAGCATAGAGAGAACTAGCAATTCCAGAACCTATCATTGGAATAGTCATACAAGCGCTATCTCCAACTAGAGCGTATCCACTGGCGACAAGCATATCTAGCGGTCTTCTTACAGGAATGTGATAAATGCCACCACCGCGCAGTATCTTTTGCCCTAGTGACGGGTTGTCTGCTCGTATATCAAGCATGGCCTTATCTAGTTTTTCTTTGGTAAGCTCGCTCGTTCTACCCACTAGCACATTTAGTGAATCCATATCGTGATTATTAAAGCACCAAGATATTCCGTTTTCGCCCAAATGCTTTAAGTAAACCTTATTGTCAGTTACCAAAAGTGGAGTATCGCCCACCTTGTCAAAAAAACCGCGATATGCAAAAAAAACATCGGATTTGGGCACTTTCGAAATTATTCCTAGACTTTCTGGCAAGCTCTCACGCACGGAAGAAAATACCCCACCACAGTCCACAAGTAAATCACAAAAGACTTTTTCTATTTTGCCGTCCGTAGTTTTTATTTCGCAACCTACAACTTTGTCATTTTCTACAATGGCTTTGGTAACAAAAGTGCCAAAAATGACTTTTTCGCTATCTACTTTGTCATAAAGTATTTTATTGAGCGGTCTTCTTTCTATGGCTAAGTCAGCACCTACTTCGGGTAGCTTAATGAACTTCTTACCCTCATTAAAGGGAGTGACAAAGGAGCTGCTTTGCTTTGGCACGCTACCATCAGGGATTGGTAAATTTAGCTCTTCAAAAACTCTGGGAGAAACATCGTCATGCCAGTTATATCTCATTTCTTCTAGACTTTTTGCACACTCAAAAACTGTTACATCGTAATTAGAGTTCGTCAAAATCCCTGCTAAGTACAGTCCGCCAACACCACCACCAGCAATTACTATTTTCATAAATTTACCCCCTAATAATTAGTTTATTAAGTACTCTTGGAACTTATCATCTTCCAGCAGTTTTACCACGCTAGAGCGACTTTTTTCTTTGTTTAATTTTGTGCGTAAACGGTAAAAAACACAAGATTTTGCGACATTTTCCAAAGTTTTGGCTCTTGGGAAAAAGGTCAAACCTTTGTTTATAATTATTTCTTCAATTTCTTCGGAATAGCTACCATATATGTATATAGCAGGATTAGAGCCGAGTTTATAGCACATATAATCTAACGCCGCCTCAAAGCACTTTTGGGAAAGGGCAGTGCCCAAATCTATGTCCCACATCGAAGCAATATAGTTGTTTTCTTCACCAATCGCTGCAAAAGTCAGAACTTCTTCACACTCTATGAGTAAAGAATTCTCTTTCAAATCGATTAGTTCGGCAAAGATATCTCCGCCCACATAGGTATTTAGTACTGGTAGTATGTAAACACTTTCCGTAGGCAAGTTAAGATTGTCATTTTCCGTAATCGTGTCGTAATCAACGGATACATCCAAATCAATCCCCATCAATATGTTTAGGTAAAAACCGTTTGATGCAATGGCTGTTGTTTCTGCTTTGGCAACGGAATATTTTTCAAAAAGCTCCACACTGTTTTTACCTATTACTGCGCGCAAAGCATTAGTAAGAGAAGTTTTGTCTTCTTTGTATGCTCTAGCAATGGAAGTAATTGTGCCTATCTCGCAGAGCGGATTGACCATAGTAACAGTTTCCACTAAGTCACTGTCAAGTATACCAATGTCAATATAACGGGAACCTATGCTGACGGCTATGCGACAAGATTCTAATTTTTTTGACGGTTGATTATTCTCTGATAACTGCATAAAACTTTCTATAATAAGGTCATCTGTTACATGCTTATCACAGGACAAACGGATGCCTTCATCAATTTGGGCATCGCTCAAAAACTTCTTATCAAGTGTTGTTGGCGCAAGATTCCTGCAAAGAATTCTACACTTACCGCATTTGCCTTGCCCATTGCATGGGAAAACATAACCGATGTCGGATAAAGTAGGTTTTAGTGGGGTGTTATCTTCTAGTAAATATTTTTTATTGTTAATAATAACTGTTTTCATAGTGTCCATTATAGCTTATTAAGGAGAATTTTTATAACTTGCCAATGCTCTAAAAAGTTATAAGTTTTTGCGTTGTCTTACAGCTTCATAAAGAATGGCGCCAGTAGCAACCGATGCGTTGAGTGAATTTATCTTGCCTAGTTGTGGCAGGGATATTATGCCGTCACAGAGCTTTTTTGTAAGTAAATGTACCCCACTGCCTTCATTGCCAATGACCACGGCGATGTCGCCCTTTAGATTGGCTTTGTACACGCTTTCTCCGCCCATGTCTGCAGCAAAAACGGTGTAGAAATTATCTTGCAACTTTTTTATGGCATCGTTAATGTTAGTAACCTTAACAACTTTGACATGGCTGGCAGCTCCGCTACTAACCTTTACTACGGTGTCGGTGATACCGCAAGAGCGATGGCGCGGAATTATTATCCCTTTTGCCCCAACACAGTCAGCAACTCTAATTATTGCGCCCATGTTGTGGGGGTCTTCTATGCTGTCAAGAATAATGACCAAACTGCCATTATCATCTTTTACGAGCAAGTCTTCAAATTCTGAATAAGAAAAATCTGTGGCAACGGCAATAATGCCTTGGTGACGCTTGCTTACGCTAAGTCTATCCAGTGCCAATTTATCAACAAACTGTACAACTATCTTCTTGTCACGACAGGTGTTTATGATGTGACCGAAGTTATTTGAGTAATCTTTTTGCACAAGTAGCTTCTCAATAGTAACCTCTCCGCTCAGCGCTTCAACAACTGGATTTTTCCCTTCAATAATCATCTAACAGACTCCTTTATATACCCGAACATAATATTTTAGTTACCCAAATCAGGATAAATACCAACTAACAATTCTTCTAATCTTTCGTTCTGTCCTGCTAAATACAGATATCCAATCACTGCTTCTAATGCTGTAGCCAAGTGGTAATCCATTAGCGTGGCATTTTTTGGCAAGGAATGAGTTTTGGCATTTTTTGCTTTTTTGTAGATAAAAAGTTCTTCTTCGTTAAGCAAAGGCAGTATGGCTTTGGCATCGAATGCCTGTTTTGTTGCGCATACCCTTTGGGCGGTTAAATTGTGCAGTTCGTTATTGTGAAATGGTGACTTTTCTAGGCACATAGTGCGAATAAACAGTGTATGCACACCATCCCCGACAAAGCTAAGAGACAGTGGACTGACATCCCGTAGATACTCTTTTGTATAGTTTGTTTGGGAAAGTGGTAAACTTGGTAATTTTTTCATAGCATAATTATATACTGCATACTATTTTTTTACAAGTGTTTGCTTCCAGAAAAGTTAACGCAAATATTGACATTATCTAAATAAAGTTATATATTATTACTATGAAAAAGCGTAGAGTACTAAAAATTTTTCTTTTCATAATAGCTCTAGGTTTGCTTTGCATGCTTTATGCGTGCGATAAACCTGCTAACTATGTCGAAGTGGAGACTTTGCGGATAGAGTCTGCCAATGTTTTTTTGTCGCCATCAGGTGAAACGGCAAAAAAGCAACTTGAGGTAGAAATTCTGCCAGCAAACGCAACAAACCGCAAACTAATATATTACATTCCATCCGCTTACCTAAAATATGCCACAGTGAGCGAAACAGGTTTACTTACTGCGCTACTTACCACCGAAGAAGACATGACAGTGCCACTAACTATTACTTCTTCCACCAACAAAAAAGCAACCTTGCAAGTTAATGTGGTTGTTGAGTATACCGCGGTTAGAGAAGTAAACTTTACTGACAGCGTTGTAGAATTGTTGTACAAAGGTACTGGGCATCAACTTGCTGTAACTTATACTCCCTACCATGCCCAAGACGGCAGAGCGGTTACTTTCTCTTCACTAAACCCAGATGTTGCAACAGTAACAAACACGGGACTTGTAGAACCAGTAATGCAAGGCAGCACTCGCATTATTGCTACATGCAGAACAGCGACAGGCAAATCTGTGGAAGGAAGAATACAAGTATATGTCAATTTCGTGAAGGGTAGGTATAGATTGGAAGTGTCGGATACTCCGCCACAATATAACCAAATTTTGGGAGATTTTAAGCAAATTAACTTTAATCTAATGATTTTGGAAGAAAAAAGTGATCCGAAACCAAGGATACAGTGGTATGTGGACAGTCAAAGAGTAATAGGCATGGACAGCTATACGCAATATCAGCATACTCCTACCGTTTCTACCAAAACTTCGTATAGGGTGTCGGTAAAAATAACTCCATATAATGAGCCAGAGCAAGAGCTTTTTAGCGAACTTATCACAGTATTTAATATTTTTAGGGGATTTGACTTAAACATACAGAATATCACGGCAACACCCAAAGGATATCAGTATGGTGATGAAGTTACCTTCCCCTTGACGATTTCTGCAGGCAATGTCAGCTATTATGATTGGTACCTAAAGAAGCGGGAGACTCAAGGAGCTGGAGTGTATGTGGGGAGAACGCTAGCTGATAACAAAGACTTAGTAAGACGGCTTAACTTAGAGGGCGATTTTACATTGACAGCAGAAGCAAAGGACAGCTACGGTAGTCCAGTTGCTGTTCCGCAGAAATTCGATTTTAGCGTAACAAGATTTAATACGGGCGATACGCTTATTGTTAGACCAGACTTGGTAGAAGACGGCATGCCACCAGAAAGTTATAACTGGTATAGGTATGACCTTGACGAAGCAGGAAACAGGCTGGGAGGTTCTACATATATAGGCAATTCCGTTCAAGGTAAGGACTTTTGTTATTCTCTTACATCCAACGGACGGATTGAGATTGTGGCGCTTGCCATGCTTGATGGAGTGGTGGCAAAAGTAGAGAATGAAGAGTTTGAAGGCAGTAGTGGCATTGTAAGGATTTTTGGCACATCTGCTGATAGCCAATACTCGCAAGACATAATAACTAGCGATAATTATGACTATCACTACACCGTGGCTTCTAAGCCCAAAATAAACAATATTGTTATAGAAGGCGTAAACAAGTTTAACGAAAATTTAGTCAACATACACTGGGCGGTTACGGGCAAATATCCTTCCTATGTTGTGGAAATAATCAAAGAAGACGGCAAGATTTATTTGCTGGATAGCGCCACTGATACAACCATGTTTGGGGACTATTATATACATGTAGCTAAAGAGATAGTCACCTTGAATGACAAGTTTAGTGTGCGCGTCAAACAAAAGGGTGGCATGTTCTCTGAGCGTTATTACTATGGCTACGATAATGAGAACGGAGAAAGCGAGTATTATTTTGATAAAATAGCAAATGCAGACTATCTATACTTGAGCAACATTCACGAAAATATCAATGGTTATGTGCTGTCCATGGGAGAGCTTGGCAATATAATTGACTACATTATGTTGTTTTTACCTAGGAACAATAGCTTTGTAAAATATTCTTGGAGAGAAGAAGGAGAGCAAGGTAGTACCATTGGTTATGATGCTTTCACCGTAAACCTAAGGATACTGTTTGACTACCAAGAAATATCCGAAAAATACCCTGTTGCTATCAAGGAAGGTGAAGGGCCCAAAGATGAGCAACTTTTGGGGATATACAAAATGCTCCTTGGCGTTCAAAAGAGCTACTGCGAAACTGGCGAGTATAAGCTGAGCTTAGACAAAAAGGATAATGGCTACGACATTACTATTATGAAGAAAAATGCTGATACGGCGCTAGATTCTACAGATATTATCGATTTTGTCAAAGGAAATTCCGTGTATTATTCAACAAATCCCTATGGCAGTACTTATTCTGATTTTGCCATTGGTTCTGATACTTTAAGAGATATTAGCGTGACGACAACAGACCAACTCTACGCAATGGCAGAACTAGGCAAAAGTCCAATACCTGGCTCAGACGGTGTGGGCACAGTGTTTACAGTAGCCAAAAATATTGTCAGAAAATATATCGGTGTAGATATGAACGACCGCCAAAAGGTGCTGGCATTCTTTGATTATTTGACCACGAATGTTGTTTACGACACCAATATAATAAGTCTAATCGAAGAAGGCGGAATAACATACGCTGAGTTATATAAGTACGATAGTTTTCACTTGGAAGGCGTTTTTAACAACAACAAGGCAGTTTGTGACGGAATAGCAAAGGCAATGAGTTTGCTATGCGCGATAGAAGGCATACCTTGCATAAAGGTGGCGGGAACTGTTAATGGTGTGGGACATAGCTGGAATAGGGTGCTTATTGATGGGGAATTTTACAACATAGATGCCACATACGGAATAAAAAAAGATATCAATAATTTGCAATATGCTAATCACAAATACTTTTTGATGACGGATGCACAAATGCAAAGCATGTATACCAACCTAATTGTTTTTGGGGAGTATGTTCCTGCGGATGTAGCTTACGATTTTTATGCAGAAACTAAGGTAAATGGGCTGACAATAACTGTGTCCAATCAAGACGAACTTAAAGCATTGCTTGATAGTTTTGGCAGTGGTCCGCTAACGAAAAAGGTATACTTGGAAATAAAAATAAGTGATAACTACCTAGAAGTTGCAGGCAATAGCATAGAAAAAATAATGACGGGACTAGTGCTTAGCGGTGTCAAAGAAATTGAAGAGTATATTTTGCTCGGCGAAAATAGAATAATAGTAGTTATGGGCTAACGGAGGGGAATTTGAATATAAAAAATGTAAATTGCTTTTTGGGCAAAGCATTGGCAATAGATAACGGCAAAACTGAACTAATAGTAACACTTGATGTGGGACCTAGAATAATAGGTTTGCGCCCAATTGGTGGCTTCAATATGATGTTTGAGGACACAAACGATGTCATAAACAAGGACTGCTCCAGTGTCTATGGAGAAGGCAAAAAATGGCATATTTACGGCGGTCACAGGCTGTGGCTCAGTCCCGAAGACCTGTCTACTTACTATCCAGATAACGAAGAAGTAAAATATTTTGTAGAAAATGAAACTGTAACATTTATTCCCCAAGCATGGGAAAATGTAAATGTACAACCAAAACTAAAAATAGAGTTTTTGCCCGATAATAGCGTGGAAATAACGCACAGTATGACTAACTTAGGCAGACAAAAAAAGCTTTGTTTATGGGCGCTAACGGTGCTAAAAAGTGGCGGAGAAATGACTTTTGAGTTGTCAAAAGAGGATACAGGACTGCTTGCAAATAGGAATATTGTACTGTGGTCGTACGCATCTTTGACGGATAACAGGCTAAGTTTGTCTGATGACAAAATTGTATTAAAATCAAGCCCTAAGGTACCCAGTCCATGCAAAATAGGCGCCTTTAATAAGCATATCAATGCAACCTATCAGCTTTCTAATGGCGACAAAACGCAAGTTTTTGCAAAAAAAGCAAGGGGATATGAAGGTGCTAGTTATCCTGATTTTAGTTGCAATTTTGAAAGTTATTGTAATGGCTACATTCACGAAATTGAGACACTTTCGCATATAGTAGATGTCCCCGAAAATGGGACAATTTTACACAAAGAAACTTGGTCGGTTTTTGCTAAATAGATTGTAAAAAAACAATCAAAATTTCTTATCGAAAAAAGGCATTTTTTTAAGAAACTTTTAAGGTTGATGTTTTTTGACCTTTCTCGCGCATATATAATATATATTACTTGAAAAACATATTGACACACACGATGTTTTGGGCGTATAATGTGTATATACCACAAAGGGGTAATTCTACCCTTTTTCGGGAAACGGAGACTAAGCTTATGAAATCGAAACTACTAAAATTTATCATATTAGCGCTTTGTATAGCAATGCTGGTATCGGTTGCGGCTTGTTCTGTGCGCCAAGATTCTGGCCCAGCTGACGGTGGTGGCACAGAGATTGATCCAGGTGTTAAAGAAAAGGTAGTGTCCGTTGACAGTAAAACAATTAAGTCCTACATAAACAAATCTGTTGCAAATTTAGACAATAGCATTTACGAAGACCCAGAGTGGCTCAATATCGATTTTGGTGTATCATTCGTATACCACAACTACGAGAAAGTTGGCGAAAGATATACAAATGTAGCCAAAACAACTGTTGATTATGACATAACAGTAAAAGCTAACATAAACTTAAAAGACAACTCGAAGAGTCTAGTTTTTATTGAAGTTAAGAACGCCTATCACAATTTTGTTGTATTAGGTTTTTATTATTACAATTCCACCGTGTATCTTGATGTTGCTGGAAAGAAGTTTTATGTGGACCAGCTAAATATGTCCCAACTTGGGGTATTGATAGGCAAAACTTTTAAAGAAAATGGTATAGATGTAGTGCGTTTTATGGGCAAGTTGCTCACCGGACAGCTTGACTTAGCGCGCATATTGGGTGACTCCTTTTTGGAAGGAAAGGAAAAAGAAGATCGTGACAAACTAGAATTGATTATTAACCTAGTACCAACGATTTGGGGCTTATTATTTGAATCCACTGGTTCGGTAAGGACTTCCGAAACTGGGACATACCAGTATATAAACCAATTTTTGAAACTGGACTGGATTATGGGCATGGTTAGTAAAGGCGAAATTAATCTTATGGGCGCAAACTTAAAAATAGCTTGGGATGCTTTTGGACTACCTCCCAATATGGACGACTTGTTGCGCCCAATTCTAGGTTTTGGCTTGCAAGACATAATAGATAAAGACTGGCCCAGTATGACAGCCAATTTGTATGCCGTGACCAAATTGGGCAAAGTAGCTAAGGCGGACGGCACGATAGAAGACGACTATTATTTTGACGGATTTGGCCTTGACATTGATGCGGCAACTAAAGAGTATGATGTTGCGCTTGAAGTAAGCCCATTCAAAATGCAGGTCAGCAATACGAGCTCCGTTGATATAAAAATGGCAGGATATAACTTTGGTTCTGCAGGAAAGGGAACGGTTTATAGTCAGGGCAGTTTTAGCAATATTGAGCTAAATGCAAAAATGCTAGTTGAGAGTGAAGACAAAGAAGAACTTACCATAAACGGGCTACTGGGCAATATGCTAGGAGATCTTGGTGCGCTTGGCTCTATGCCCATAGAAGTTTCCGGCGACACGAAGTACGAATTTGATGTAAAAGTTGGGGCTTCATTAGATTTGTTTAACAACGCTAACAACAAAGCTCAAGTTACGTTTAGCTATAACAGTAGAGAAGTAATAGCGCTATATTTAGCGCCAGACCTAGCTATGCAAGCGGACAGTAATGTGCTATATAGCACCCTTTATATTGACACTCATAATCTAAAAAGCGGTGGGACTAACCTGATCCCGCAGCTCCGCTTGCCCAATTTGAATATAACGCAAGTGTTGTCGGGTAGTGCAAAAATACCTGGGCTGCTGACAAAGTATATGAGATATTTAGACCCGTATTATGCTAATACTACTACTGCAACACGCCCAACTAATGCCAGTTATTTAGCGAATGCAGATGACGAAGAAGGCGGTTTTAGTTTAGGCGGGATACTTAATTTGTTGCTAACCAAGGACAATAGTGGCAATTTGAAATATTTGCACTTCCCCAAAGGTGAAGACAGCATATTCTCTTTGTCTCTTGACAATTATGGTATTAACACCGTTATGGGGATGTTTATACCCGGAGCAAACCTTGGCATTCATAATGTTTCTTTGTCTGTTGACTTAAAGAAACCGTTTGACTCAATTAGGTTAGAATTAGGGGTGACAGAATCATTAAAACTCAATCTCGGTATAGGCTCTACCAATTCAGACGGTAGTTACAACACCGGACTAGCGTATTTACGGGCACCTAATTTTGATTTTACCGCGATAGGTATAGACAAAGACGGCTCCCAGATGGAAAATGCGGAAGCGTTAAGAGCGGACTTCAAATCCATGGAAGGTTCCTTAGAATACGGGGCAAAAATAACAGGTAACATAGAATTAGGGAGCGAAGGCGGAACATCACTTGATTTGTCAGCGATAGTTGCATCATTTGTAGATAAAGTATTTTTGTCTTTGGGAATAGAAAATAGTAGCGCACTATCTATCGAATACGAAATTCAAGCGGGAATCAATCTGTTTAAGTTTTCTGAAGTGGGGCTACTGGTAGATTTGTATCTAAAACCCAAAGGGGCCGAAGGTAGGAATCCTTACCCCTTCCTTAGCATTTACTATTCCGGTCTTGATGACACTCTTTACATAAATACCCAAGTTAAAGAAGGTCACGACCTTGCAACGCAGCTGCAAGGCGCTCTGCCTATAACCAAAATTGTAGATGGGGCTATACCCAAAATTGCTGTAAAAAACATAGGACTTAAGGCAAAGCTAGAAACTATGGGCATAGATCTAAGCAGTCTTTATAAACTGCTTGGAGTGGCGAATACGGCAATTATATTGGATACAAGTAATGCTAATGGCAATGTAGAAGTTACTACTGACGGCAACAGCATGTTGGACCTTGTTGCTGGCGCGCTTGATAAAGTGACAATAGCAGACGGCAGAATAGGTGTTATTCTTAATGCTCAAGTATTATCAGTATTGCTACAGTTCTTGAATATGAACATAGCTGGCGAACTTCCTGCAGTAAATGGAGAGATTTTTATTCATCTTGGCACAGCGCTTCAGTACGACAATGACGGCAATTTGATTTATGAGCGCGAGTTAATAAATGACAGTGGCAACAAGTTCGACCAACTGTACATAGTAAAGGAAGGCGCTCCATATGATTTGGACGGCGTTCCCCTAAACTGGACGGACTTCAAACTTACCGATGCACTCGCCGCGTTAAAGGATACTGGATACATAACTGCCCACATAGGTATTTTAGATAGCGGTGGTACCGAAAAGGAAGCTTTTTACCTTAATTTGAACCTAATAGACACACTTTCAGTTAAGAGGGGCTCAGAAATTACTTTCATTGGCGGTCACAGTTCTACATCATACAAATCTTTGAAAGAATGGACAGACAATTTAATAATTTCTGTTAATGTAGAGCTTAACCTAAGTCTTGAAGCAAATGAACTTGTTTATGAGCCAGATGGGCTAAACGACAGCCTGCCAAAAATGCTTGTAGACTTGCTAGACCTTGATGCAACTAAAGGTGGTTTTCTGTATGAAATAGTAAGCAGTTTAGCTCTGCGCATGAACAATGACTACTACTATAACCGCGGCTTAAAGTTAGGCTTGGGCGTAGTTGGCAATATGAATATTAACGATATCTTTGCAAGCGACCTAACGGTAGTGCTATTTGACCGCAATATACTTGACAACGCCGGATTTACAGCCAAAGACGGCACATATAAAGTAATTCTCGGTGTCTACATAATGGACAACAAGGCGTATGTAGACCTAACATACTTTGGTATCAGTACAATTACTATCTCCGATGTAGACGGCACATATACAGGTATCATAAGCTTGATGTGGGACAATATGTATAACAACACATCAGATGCCGCTATTGACCCACAAGATAATTATCAATCAAAACGCAATTTAATGGACGCAGTCATGAAGCAAGAGACACTAACTTACTTCTTTGACAACTTCTATCAAAAGTATGCAAGGAATTACCCCAAAACAGGTTATAAATATTTAGTTGGTAATGACGGTTTTATTTACTTATACAATCATAACAACATTGCAAACAACTTCAATTTTTCTGAGGAATCCAACGAACTTGTCTTGAAAGCGACGGACAGGACTTTTGAGATACTGGATAGTGGAGTAATCAACATTAAGAGTAGCAATAATGTCATCATTTCTGTAATCAATCCTACTAAAGCAGGAGACGGCACCACACTAAAGATAAGCTTGTATGCCCTAGCCGAGGAACAGGATAGGTTTGATAGCGGTGTTTCCCAAGAAGACGAATACACCTTTAACGAAAAAGAGTTTTTTAACAAGTTGCAAGCGTCTGCATACGGGAGTTATAAAAATATCCTTGCGCGGTATTCTTCGATTTGGGATTATACCTACGATGTAGAAGGTATAGATATTGCAAACAAAACTCTTATGGACAACGAGCATAGCAATACTGTTGCTGAAATTAAAAAATATTTAAGAGCTCTTTATGTCAAATCAACAGCGTATTCTGCACTTCAAAGTCGTACCGCTTTAGCCGTTATTGACGAACTTAGATCTGACGAGGAGAACAAGTACAACGGCGCATATAATGGGCAGACTTCGACATTTATTAGAAGAAGTGAAGATTATAAAAACCGATATGCTGAGGCTTTTGAAGAAAACTTGGTTGCCGAAGTTGAAGCGAAATACAACAAAAGAGGAGTAACGGAAGCAGAGTTAAAAGCCGTTACATACTACAGAATAAAACAAAGAATGGCATCGTTTGTGGTGCTAGTTCCTTCAAGTGCTGCAGATATTGATAATGGAGAGTTAGGTGGCACGCCAAACAACTCCTCATATGGTGGTTCTCTTAAGGATATAAGAAATATATATTCTAGCAATATAAATTCTCAAGTTTATAAGATAAATCACGCAAATGCCGCTATAGAAAACAATACAGAGATATCTTTAGAAGTGTTATATTCACACAGTAAAGTGTCTTTGAAACTTACCGAAGCAGCAATAAGAGTTGTGCTTACTATGATAGGTTATGCACAAATTACAGATTTTGTGACAATAGACTACATCGATTTAGATTTAGACATGAACCAAGGTCTGGACATTAAAATTTCACTAGGCTTAGGCAACACATATAGCTTAAGTCTAGGCATAGGCAATCTCCGTGTGAGCGTTGATGAAAGTGCGGAGAACCGTGCGAAATACAGGGTAGAAAGTAAAAACACCTTCCTTCCTGAAGGTACCACAAACGGTGTTCCCGATGCAGTATTTGTCTCCGTGGAAGCAGATTTGTTTATAAGAAACAAAATGCTAGAAGGCAACAGTACTAATCGTAACGACTATGATTTGACGGAAGCTATAAGTACATTGTTTAGCAACTCTTATTTCCGTCAAGCAGACCTTACTGCCCACTATAATGACATCGTAGAAGCTAACAAAAATACTTCGCTAACTACCACCGCCCTAAAGTCTCTTGCTTGGTTTGAGTACTACAACATGGACGGACTTACAGATGACCAAAGATCGGAGATGAGTAAACGATTTACTGCCGCCCAGAAACAAATTAGAGATAACAAAGATAATTTAGAAGAATATGTTGGCGCACAAGACGGTGATATGATTTTTGCTGCTGTTGCTTGGGATTTGCTTGTAAGTAGCGCCGTTCGTATTGACCTAGCTGACATGGGCACAAGCATTCTGCTACAGTTCTTTGGAGAAATGGACGATAGCTTAAAAATAAATGTTGAAGCCTGGTTAGTGTTTGAAAATATATTTAAGAGCAAGTTCAAAATTACATTAACTCAAGTCAAGTTAAATCATGAAGACAACAGGGTGCTAACGCTAATTTATGATGGTAGTAGCGTTGTCGATAACACAAGCAGTTTAACTGGCAATGTGTATGTGTCTACCAATATCTTTAATATTGGCAATGTGCTACTTCGCAATGTAAATAGCATTGTAACTGGTATAACAGACATATTTGACTCGACTTTCTTAGTAACTCTTACTTCATCTTTGAGAAAGTTTGTCGGTATAGATGACGAAGAAGACGAACCTGATTCTAGCCTGCCTTCATCTGCTGCGAGAGTAGAAAATGTAAAAAATACATATAATCAAGCGATGAATGCTGCCGCCACTAACGCAGCTAGTCAAAATATGGACATGAGAACATATTTAGACTTGTTGTTCCTTGAAGGCAGTATTGGTATTGGTCTTGCCAAGTCTTCTTTGATAACTGTGCTTGCTCTAGCTGGACTTGATTTGGCTGAAGAGCTTAGCGCGTTAGACTTTGGTGTAAACCTTGGCATTAACTTCAGTGGCAATCTTGGCATCACTGCCCTTGTGTATTTAGATGAAGCGGGGAGAGTGTCATCAAGTGACAACCATAAGACGGAAATAGGTCTTACCATCCACAATGTAAACTGTGATTTTAGTGATACAGTAATTGACTATGAAAAAGACATAGATAGTATAGATTGGGCAGAAGTGGAAGAGTTCACTACGGTGGGCGTAAGTTGGGGCGGAAAAGCAACCTTTGAGTTATCTGATGTTGCCGATAATTGGAACTTTGATTACGCTGTTAATTTATTTACTAACTATTGGTTAGATAATCGTGACCCAGAGATTGGCTTGCAGCTCGATGTGGCAGCAAATGACATATTCAAGCAAGCACTTTACTTCAACATTAGCGCTAATGTCAATTTGACAACGGTAAAAGAACTAAAAAATATAGAACTTTATCTCAATCTTACATCCAAAAACAATCAAGAAGAGTATTATGACAAGCTAGATATTCGCAGAGAATATATGCAAAATATTTTAGCGGAATTTAATTATAACAAAGATGCTGCCTGGAGAACGATGAAAGCGCGTCTACTTAATGACCATTCCGCACCAGGCTCCATTCAATATATTGATGAGTTAAAAATAAATGACGGCTATTATTGCTACCAAAAAATGCTTGAACTTGAGCAAGGTGAGTTCTTTAATCTATATTCTGACTTGACAGAAGCGGCAAGAAACGCCAAATTCTGGGATGAACTATACGGTCTTGCAGGCGATTATTATTTAGGTAACGCGCTGTCTTTGTATGTTGTCGTTGATTCAAATGGCGTAGCCGATGTATATATATCACTTAAGTTCTTGGGAGTTGAGCCGATAAAAATCAGCAATGTTAGATCAGTGTTAATAGCTCTTTCTGAAGCGTTTGATGTGAATATTGGCAATTTGTTTACTGACGGAGAACCTTCTAAAGCTGCTGGCGATACTACGCTTAGAAACGGCGCAATGTCTCAGATAGCAAAAGAGATAATTCTTAGTTTAAGTACACAAAGAGAGGGCGCAAACTCCTCCGTACTAATCGGTCAAGTTACTGGAGCTGCCCTTTATGCATTGCTTGCAACCATGGGACTGGACTTAGAAAGGTATGTAAACAGATACACACCAAGCATAAGAGTAGATGCGCTAGGCTCCGAGCTTGTAGGAGTGGCAATAGATTTTGAAGGACTGTTCAGTTTAGGTCTTAGCGTAGAATATCCAAAGCTTAGTTTGACAGATCCGCTTTCTTTATCTATAAGAGAAAAGATATTGGATGACGGCAGATATGTAGATTATTATACAATAATTGACGAAAATTGGGATTCTGACATAAAACTGTTCTTTGAAGGACAATTAGAATTGGGCGCGAAAGGAGAAGACGAGGCAGAAACAGAAATGGATTTGACAAGTCTTAACTTTGGTAATTTGTTAAGGGGACTACTAAAAGATGATAGTTTTGCACTAGATGTTATTCTTAATGTAATAGAGTCAGTTTATGCTGATATTACCTTTAGAGTGGAGATAAAAGCCAATCTTATGCAGCTTATTGGCACTCTGACCGATTACAACGCAGCAAAAAAACTTAATCCGGAATTACAAATGGATATTCTTGGTTTGCTTAGCGCATCAGGACTAGAGGCTTATATAGAATTATTCAATACTAGCGAAAAAGACGGATACTATTCCGAAGCTCTTATTCTGGGGGTTTATTTAGTTAAAGAAACAGACGGAATAAATGAGTTTTTGACACTTTATTTAGATTTGTCCGCCTTTAATGTAGGCAGAATAAAAATAGTTGATTTCCAAAAAACATCAAAAGAAGTGCTAGAAAATCTAAAGAAACTTTTAGGTAATAACGAAGCTACTGAAGAGACTTCACCAAGTAGTGCAGCTGACGATGTGAACTTCTTAGTATATTCTATGTACCTAAAGTCTGCAGTAAACAAGAATGCAAACATGCCTTCTCCAGCTTCTGCTGCACCTGGTACTATTTCCGAAACACCGCTAAAAGACTTTATTAGTGGCGTTATTGGTAATACTTATGGTTTCACCATTACTGCAACAGCCAACATTTTGGTTAAACTTCTTAACGAAGCATTCAATGACGACAAGAGCTTGCAAATTCGTGGATTTAAGGGAATGGTAAGCGACGATATTATTAGCGCGCTTAAAGAAGAAGAGAAGACAAAAGATATGCTGCTCGTGCTAATGAGAGAGATACTTAGCGAGAGCTATAATGATAAGGCTCGTGCATGGGATGCTTTGCTTGAGACACTTTATGACGAAGAATACGATAGAGCAATAGCAATTCATGACACCCAAACCAATCCAGGGACCATTTTGCAAAAGAAGGCGCAAGCTTGGGATTTATATGCAGAATTGTTACAAACAGAAGTGGAGAGCATAATTGAAAAGCAGAATGATGACGATGATATTATGCAAAAAACCATCGCTCTTGCTATGGAATACTCCATATATTATGTGAAAGGTTTAGCTTTTGAAGCTTACTTAACCGATATAAATACAAAACTTGCCGCGCTTAGCGAAGTTTATGCAAGCGCAGTAGCAGCGGTAGCTTCGCAACAAGATATTCCGGCGGCTAATCGTATACACTATATCCGCAAGACAGCTTTCGAATATTTTACCAAGAATTATGTTTGGTCGGAAGCCGACAAAGAAAAGTATGAAGTTATTTATAGTAGACAATATTTAGCTAACTTAAACTCCGAGCTAATAGCAAAGAGCAAGTCTTGGGAAGAAATTGATGGTAACATAAAGGGCGAATACAGGAATATTACCGACAAAATGCGTGCCATCAATAATACTTCACGCACTAGCCAAAACTATGGAGTCAATCAAGATATATTTGTATTTGAAGGGGAGACATACAAAGCATTCAATTTGGAAGTTACCACCGTTTGGAAAGCGTATGCATGGGATTTGTTAGTGCTATCAGACGGCTTTAGTCAGACACTTGCCGCATCGTACCTGCAACAAAGCATTACCGACAATATTGCTCCTGCTAGGGGAGATATATCTGGAAACGACTATATGTCTAATGGCTGGAGTTATTATCTAAGCGAAGTTAACAGAGTTAAGGACGGAGACTACAAGTACATTATTAGAAAGCAACAAAAATATACCGTTTCTATGGATGAAAAAGGTAAGCCTTACGAAGATACTTCCGGTAATTTCGTTGTGACATTATCCGATGTTTTGACAGAAGAAGGGCAACAAATATGGTTTAGACAGGATATTTCGGAAAATGAAACATCAGAGCTAGAAGGCTATTATGATAAAGCATATTCAATGTTGCCACAACTAATAATAGATACCGCCCATGAGCAAGGCAAAATCACCATAGGACTTATGTATGGCGATTCTATACTAAATGCCGATGCCGAGATTGCCAATTTGTTTATTAGAGCAAAATTTATTGGCGCAGGTATTTTGTTTGAAGATAATCAGTTAAGCAAAAAAGTGTGGGTGGACTATGAGGACGAAAACCACAATGTTATTCAAGAAAGAGAAGATGTTACTATAAGCAAATACCTAGAAGATGTCCAAAATGACAGTAACGGCGCATTTGCGGTGTTTGATAAAGACTTTGGATATGTTTATGCTGCAATGGAAGTAGATTTTGGTTGGGAAATGGAACAAAACACTCAATTTGACTTCTCTAGTTTGGTTAGCACATTGCTACAAAGCATGGGTATAAGCATAGAAATAAAAGATCAAGGTATAGACATTGCTCCTGTGCTTGCAATACTAAATGATATAAGCAACTATTATCGTATATCAATTGAAGCAAGATTTAATCTCTTTGACCTATTTGAAATGAACCTTAGCACTACGGATATATCTTTAACACTTTACGCTTTAGACAGCCAAGGTAACATAATTAAGAGAGATGGCAGGGATGATGTTGTGCTACAATTCGTGCTAGGCTCCGAGGTAAATCCAGAAACCAATGAAGAGTCTAACTATATATACCTTAATGCGGAAAGGTTTAACATTCAAAAATTATATATTAAAAATGCGGTAGAGTATATTAGAAGTTTAATCTCAACATTGCTACCCTCTTCTTCTGCATACCCACTGGGTATTGATGTGCAAGATGCATCTGTTTCTAAGGCAATAGTAGCTGCTTCTATGGCTGCTAAAATCGCTAACGCGTCATCTAACGAAGAAAATGCCAAAGTTAACCTAGACCTATTACAGAGCGGATTATCGGTGCAAATTGCTGCTAACGCTATTTACACGGTACTTGGTTTGCTTAGTATTGGAAGCGTTGACGGCATTAAGAGTATGATTACTCAGGTAGGCGAGCCTAGTATTGTGCTAGACATTTTTAGTGTGGCAACTTACGGCGGAGAAATACCAGGAGTATTCACAGACGAAGATAGAGACCTAATAAGAGTGGGATTGCGCTTTGACAGTGTAAATAGCAAAGGCGTGTCCACTGGACGCGGTATTAGTCTAAATTTGAGTATCCACACAATTGAACTTGATTTGGATCAAGAAAAATATATAAAATTTGACGAAGACAGCCTAGAAAAAGACCAAAACGGCGATCCGTTAGATTATGTTGTGGTAGAAAATACACTGCCCAAGCTATCAATTAGTACAACTATTTATTTAGATATAGATTTAGGTGCCGTTCAGGACAAAGATATGGCGAAGGATCCCATATATTCGTTATTAGAAAATAGTCTTTCCGGGCTAATTACCAGTCTTGCAGAAATTTTGCTAACGCTAAACAATACCCACAAGATAACATTAGCTTTAGATATTCTTGCCGACTTAGATTTTGGTAACGGTGAAGATACAAACTTCTTAGAACATCTAAAATCCGGCTCTACATTGCGTATAGGCTTGCGCATTTACCGTACAGCGGAAGGAATGTACTTTGACCAAAACAAGGAATGGGCAGTTATTACCTATTATAATAAGAACCTTTATGTAGATTTGAGCGAGCTTAACAGCGACAAAATATATGTTGCTAATCTAGCGGATTCTTTATTTGGCGATAGTAGCAGTCAAGCGGCTAAAGAATGGACAGCTATTGCGGAAAGTTTGCGTTTTGCCGCAAACAACAATATAGCTCTGGGCATAACCGCCAACATAACGGACAACGGATTCTACATTGTGGTGAAGAAAGCCGCTGTGTCATCTCTGCTCAAACTATTTGGCTTCGGTGGCTTTGATTTGTTTAATGATGCTGCACTGCAAGTATACTTTAAGGGCATAGAAGTTGACGAAACTACACGTAGTTTTGCCTTTGGCGTGCAAATAGCTATGTCGGACACCCCGATAGTTAGTGGTACTCCCGACCTAAAACCAATACTTGGTCTTTCTTTAAGGCTAAATGGTCTGTCGGTAAAATTTGAAGCATCAAAGACCACAGTTAAGGGTGTGGAAGAATATAAGGAACTCAAGAGAATAGATACAATATACCTAAAAACCCGAGTTATACTTAACCTAAAGGACAAGCAAGGTATATATAACCTACAAGAACTATTGTATTATATACTCTCATCTGCGGACATAGATTTAGCTGCGATTGGATTCCAAAGACAGATAGCTCCGATAATAGAACTATTGAATGACGCAGACTCAGTTATTTATGTAGATTTGAACCTAACCGTCAATATACAATCAATTTTAGAGGATTTGCAAGCCAAAATATACCTTAGTGTGTTCAACAAGAAAACTGGCGAACTTAAGCAAATTATTGGTATTTCTTACATTAAAGGGGACCTATATATAGATGCGACAGGTCTTTCCACCAGTGAGAACTTCTACTTAGGTAAAGTAAAAATAATGCAAGTTATGGACTTGTTTAGCACCTTGATGGGTTCAAGCGAGCAAGCCGCTCAACTTAATAAAAAGATTGAGAGCATACAAACTTACTATAACAGCGCGTCCGTAAATAATATAGGAGAACTGGTCGAAGGCGTTGGTACACTTGCAATTATTGGCGATGTACTGAAAGGCGTTTCCATACAGCTTACACAAGGAGCGGTGTTCTCTTTGGTAAAATTCTTTATGGGTAAAGATTTGGCAGAAAAAATCACCGTTGTTGAAGAAGTAATTGACTCTGTTACTACTCCGTCATTAAGCCTATCAGTGGACCCAAGCATAACAATAATGATAGAACTTGACTTGCCAAGCAAACAAGTAGATGACGAAGATAGCAAGTTTATGCAAGCACTGCTTGATAATGAGTTCGTTTATTGGTACGAAAACAACACATCAGCAACATCTATCATATATGACGATATTTGGGAAGAATTGACAAAGGATAGTTTGTTGTATCAAAGTTATGCTATTTCGGACCAAGAGAAGTTAGGTAGAGTAAATAACTGGCTAACGCAGTCTACAACGGACGCGTCAGCAATACTAAGCAGAATAAAGGCAAGACTAAAAGATTTTGACGATACTCAAGCAAAGTTATTCTTGTTCGATTATGTTGCAATAGAGTGCTACTACAATGCAGCGCTAGCTCCCACATACGGATTTGACTATAGCGCAGACAATGAGCTGGATAATGACGGTAAGAATATAAAGTTACAAGAATTTTATAATAACTATCTCAAGTCTATGCACTGGGATGAAGTTTATAGTAAGGTAACAGACCTAGAAGTTAAGCACGAGCTTGATACAATATTAAGTGATAGTGGTAGCAAGGCAGAAGCTTTTGATGCCAATGTTTCTCTGGGTAAAGACACCGGTGTTGCAATGGCGGACGGTTACAGTGCCAATCTATATAGAAGAAAGATTAACGAAATAAGGATAAGTTTTGGTAGCGGAAGCGACTCTGTATCATACACATATATAGTAGCCAACCTATTCCGTAACCTGTACGCAAGGCAGTGCGCCTGGTTCAATTACCTAAACGACCAAATAGTTTATACAAAAGAGAATATTAAGGTATTCTTAGCTAAGTATGATGACTTATACAACCAGCAAAAGGCGCTAGCTTTTGACAAGTACTATGAGCAGTCAAACGATTATTATGAGAAAGCTCTTATGCTCTCTGCCGAAAGTTATGCTAGAGCCAGGTACACAAAAGCAACAGAAACACAAATCAAAGCTTATGCCTTTGATAAGTTTAAGACCGATTTACAAAACAATGCCAATATAATTAACGAAGCATTGCTTTCTGACGATGTAGACATACTGAAGTTCGTTGTGTGGAACAATCTAACTAAGTCAAGATTTTATGACAATGCAAAGTTAACTTTGCTCGGTGTCACAAAAGAAAACAATGATGTAATAGCACTTATCCTAGACACAATGATGGATACTTTGCAATCATACAACCTAACTCGTGCAGTATCTATGACCGAATATGAAGAGTCGGCTCTATGTTATGACCTGCTATTTAATAATCTTTCAGCTTTAACGACCATTGCTGACTATTACTCGGCAGATGCGCTTATTACCTTGCGCGCCCTTAAAGCTGCTATTGTTAGAACTTTGTTAAAATCCGAAATAGATTTTTCACAACTGATGGACGGCATAACGACTGCCGATACTGATTATGACTGTAGCATAGCCTTTAATAGTTTGCTTAGCAAGCTAGATACAAGCTTAATTGCGTTGTTACAAGATTTCGCTCAAGCAACAGCTTACATTAACAGCTATAGCAATGGCTTCTCCCTAAAAGAAATCAGTTGGAATGACCTTATCAATTTGGAAATGGAAAGTGTCTACACAGAGATTGATTTGCCAAGCTCAGAGTTTACTATTAACGCAGGCGCAGCAAACGAAGCCAATCCTAAAGTAGAACTAGGCTGGACAAGAAATGACCTATTAAAACTTTGTGTTGTGTGGTATGTGCTATGCGCTGACGATAACACACTGTTGCAAGGTCACATAGCTAACGCACTTAGTTATGTAGCTAACCCAGCCAACATAGGCAACGCTATTACGAGAAGTAATGTGTATGGAGCAGATGACTACCTTGCTGATTGTTACATCAAGGTAAGAGCGCTTGCGTATGTGTTAAAACGCTTTGACTTAGACACATACACAAATAAACAGGTTATTGATGAAATAGCTTTAGGTGATTATTCCAATGTTCCCACCGATGCCCTAACTAACTTCTTTGAAATTTACAAAGGAAAGAATATAGCGCACTCAATAATTATTGCTGACGCACTAAAAATTACTGGCGAAATATTAGCCACCTTTAACGAAATACGGCAAAAACTAAACACTCAAAACACTAAGGATATTAACATTGCAATTAAAAATATACTTATAAAACAGCAGGTTGTATCCAAAGCTATTACAGGATTAAATGAAAGAATAGCTATAGGCGAAGTATATGATATTAGGAACTTTGATTTCTATAGCGCATATCTAGCTTTCCACCAATACGCAATAAATGAGAACCCGAGTCCCGAAGTTGTTGATGCAAACAACTATGTTGAAGCTTACTTTGACGGTGGGGATATTTTTGTAAAAGGTGTAGTAGCTTATGGATATCTGTTAAAGAACCTAGATGCTAGTGGATATGTAGTGCTGAATAATCTATATACTGAGTTTTCAGAAGGCAAATTCCACAACCTAACCAAAGGTAATTGGGATAATATGCTTACCTATGTTGGTGACGGCAGTAGAGTCAACGAAATTAGCGTAGCGGTTGATGCAATAAGTAGACTATATAGAAGATACGATAACGAAAGTATCACTAAGAAATATGCTTGGGATATGTGGCTAAGATATAGCTCAACACTAGAGCGTATTAAGGAGCTTAATAATGTTCTTAGAGCTACATTGTTCAATAGACTTTACAGCGACATTCAAGAAGTAATCAACAGTACAGTGGTAGCTTCTGCCAACTTTGTAATTAAGAACACAATAACTAGCCTTGTGGCTAGGTCCAAAGAATATATAATAACAAACATAGACACTTATCTAGATTTTATCAATGATTTTAGAGTCGATGCCGGCGAGCTGTACAATAATGTTTTAGCAGAAAGTGTAATAATAGATAGAATAAACACTCAAGCTTCCACAGAATTAGTTATAGAGCTAGAAAAGAGTATTAGCGCAACCAATCAAGCAAAATTACTAGATGATATGTTTGCAAGTAGCGCGTCATTAGCTGTTTGGCAAACCAAATATGCTCCAGAAAGCTATGCGCTTTATCATGACTGGTACTATGGCGCAGGTGGCTATGGAGAGCAGTTAGAAACCTTACTACTTGCCAACATAAAAACAGTTAGTGAGAATATTTTCTCAGCACTTCCTAGCAATGCAAGCTCCGTTGCTTTGTCCGATAATTACTATAATAACGCAATAAACTTAACCAACGATATAATATCGAACTGGCAAGCCGCGTTGAAACCTGCTATTGTCAATAACGAGAGAATATCGTTGCATGATATGATATCTGACCTTAATGCAGCTAAGCAAAAACTAGACGAAATTGAGAAAGTTAAGTTAAAAATAGGAGAAGACGAAGAAGAAAACCCGATTTACTCCGAAGAATATGGTCAAAAACTTGCAACAATTGAAGCAAACTTAGGCTACTGTCCAAACACAGCGGATGCAGATGCTGTTACTGATATTGACATTGCTTTCGGATACGCTATTAAGTTGCTAGAATACATTAAGGCAGTATATCAAGCGGCAAACGATTATTTAGACGGTTCTCCGGAAAAAACAAGCGAGACTCTCAGAATCAACGCTCTAAACTTAGAGACATACGGAATTGTCTTAATGCCGGAATTCTGCAATATTTTCCGCGCCATTTTGACAACAGATATTTTTGACAGATTGTCTTCCTTAAAGGGTATGACGGAAGACCTAAATATAACAAACTTACTTGCTGTTCAGTCTGCGCTAAATATAGGTGGCACCACTTATTATGAAATAGCCCAGTTTATTTGGACGAGCATGGATACTGTATTACAAATCAATGTAGACCTGTCACAAAGAGACTATCGTGATATTTGGTACGACTTGATGAGCAAGTCAGAATCCGAGTTGGTATTTAATACTACTCACAATAACAATGTTGATAGTGCAAAGGTACTGTTCGTATCAGTAGCAAAGGCGCTGTACCAAACTGCTTATGTCTACAAGATAAAAGTAATAGAAGATTTTGTTGTTGGTGTGGGCGGCAATGATGGACAATATAAACTACTAAAACAACATATAACAGCAAATCCTTCTATGAAAGCCAGTTATATGGCGAAGTTGCAAGAGATATTGCTTGTAAGTTTGTTGCCGAGCGAAATTACTAAATATGCACAATTGTACAGGTTACAATTTGGCTTAGAGTACGATATAATGAGCAATGATTTACCGAAAATTGAAGACTTTGCGCATTGGATAAATAATTATGACATAAAGTATGGCGAGATTTTAGCTCACAACATGGAATTTGTTTTGACAGCTTTTGCCGATAACATTGTTTATAACAGCAAAGCAGATGTTACAGATATGCTAAGCGATGTAGTAAGTGGGTATAACAACTTTATTAGCGAAATGACCACCTATTTGCATGGCATTTATGTAAATGAGTTCGGTGGGGCTATGCTGCCAGGCGGATACAAATTAGGCGATGTAGTTGATGCTATCAACAACATGGAAGCTGAAGGCACCTTTACCGTGCCAGCTGATTATAAAGCTTTGGTTGTGTTATCAAGAACAATAACCAATCTTATAAGCGTAGAAGATAAAGAGCCTAGTCATATACTGACAGAGGCAAGCAAACGCAAAATTTTCTCAGCAATAGTACTAGCTAGTTATGATGTAAATAGCTGTAGTTTTGAGGGCGAAGAACTAATGCTTAACAATAATCATAAGACTATACTAAATAATGTATGGGCGAGCGTTGTTAGCGTTGCTAACGAGTATTATATTGAATATCTAAGTGAACTGGAACTATTCGATGTATTCGCTGGTAGCGCATACAATACAATTACCGATTTAAGCGCAGACCTAAAGACTATTGTAGAAGAGTCTAAGATTTTGTCAATAAGCGAAGGGCGCACAGAAGATTACCAAAGAATGCGCGATATGATAGAAGTTATTTTTAACGGCAGATATACTGTTGCCGGTATCAATACTGCTTTCCGTACAGTGTTCAATAGATACAGCTCAGGCGGAAGTATTTATTACATTCAAGCATCCAATGGTTATGCAACTGCCCTTAACAACGATTTTGATACATTACTATCTGCACTTCAAGCAAACGACAGTGACGAAACAGCTTTGCTTAGCTACATAAGTAGTTTGGATGTTTCTACCGCTAAGGCAAAGGCAGAAGCATTATTATCTGTGGTTAGCTATATAAACAATGTAGCCAATAATGTGACACTAAGTGGTGCAAGCAAAGTGATTTTTGACGAAATCGTTATTGCGCTTAATGTGCTTAATAATCCCGAAAGAGACTTGACAATAGAGATTTGGAATAACTACTTTGCTGATTATGTCAGTTCTTATCCAGAAGTACTACAAAAGTTAGTGTTAAAATCCAGGCTTAATGAAAACTTCACTGCCGAAGAAATTCTGGAAATGCTAAGTTTCGTAGAAAAGAGCGAGTACCTAAATGAATATCTCAAGTTGTCTAAGGAAGATTCAGTAAATAAACTAATGGGCGTAACCAATAGCGCACTAATTGCTATAGATGCCTTTACTAGGCTCTATGAAGATGCTATGAGCAAAAAGGACAACCGTGCTTCACTTGCTCTCAACATAGGCATAGCAGGACAGGAAACAAGCTTGCTTGTAGGCATACAATCCATTGGCTCTGAAGATGTTTTGACAGAAAATGAAAAGTCAAAGTATGTAGATTATGGCGATTTGTCTTTAAGAATAGACATAAATGCTTCGGCTTCCTTTGGGTATAACAAAGGTAACCTTAACATTACAGAAATACTAAACCTAATGCCACTACCTATTGATTTGGAACTAGACATTAGCTTCCTAGAAAGCAGTATGATTTATGCCACCATTGAAGGAAAATTAGGTGTAAACTTTGCTGCATTGTTCTCTGGAAATAAGACTGATATAGCTAACTCCATTATTGGAGAGCTTACATTAACATACTACATAATAGAGCACGACAATAATGGTGAGAATATTCGTTTTGAGCAAATTGTTATTCATGTTTGGGTATTCGGTCCCAATATTTATGCGCAGGCAGAAATATTTGATAGCAAACTTAATATTTCTATTCCTATCAACCTTGGCGACATTCTGCTTGGTATGTTTGGTAGCGGAGAAGATGAAGACTTAGACGACCTTAACAACGCAGTTATGCAGGCTTACCATGGTTATAGCGATGAAGAAGCGGCAAACGCTATGAATCCTTTTGAAGAGTTATACTCGGTGGTAAATAACGCTGGTAGCACTTTAGAACAAGTAATAAAGGCGCTAATAAGAATAAGCAGTGACGAAACAGCACTACTTCTTACCGTTGATATGCTTGTAGAAATAGTTAAAGCCTTAGTCGGAATGGATGAGTTATCCGAGAACATGCAGGACCTTATCAACTTAGCGGTAACAAGCGGATACCTAGGCGTTAGTTATGGTGACGATTTCTCACTTAACCTAAATATTAACAAGAACTCCCCCGAAGGTAGCGAAACCGTTGGTTATGATGTCAATTTGACCCTACTTAATGACACGCTAATAAGCACCAACAAGGATGCTTATGACACCTTCTTTGGCGAGCTGGATACAATACACGAAAATGGTTTCTTTAAGAATTTCTATGAATTAGGCGTTAATATAGAAGAAGGCGCAGGGCTTCTTGATGTTATTATGGAGCTAATAGGTACTCGCGTTACCGCAGGAATAAGCATTTACCTTGAGAGTGATGTATTAAAAACTATACTTGACTGGAGCAAGCTATTTGATGTGCAAGAAATGGAAACATTCTTCCAATTGCGCTTCTTGCGTAACGCATCTGGCTTGATTCGTGTGGATATAAATGTTGATCTTGATATAGAAAAAGTAGCTTTCGACTTTAGTATGAGAATATATAATATGGAAGACACCAACCTTGCCAACATCTATTTTGTGGGCGGGCTGCTTAACCATGAAGGCTCGGGCGATGGTATACTTGATCCGAAAATTTATATTGACAGTGGAGACGGAGACCATGACAAACTTTTGTTAACACCCAAAGCGGGACACGACTTCTTGGGTATTAACTTTGTGCAGATGTTCTTTGATATTCTGAAATCCGATACTGTATATGAGATTGACGGCGCGCAATATAGTTCTTACTTGCTAAGTAATCTACAAAACGCTGGCGAAGAAGGGACGGGAACAGAAGAAAGCGCCCTATCAAAACTTGACTGGGGCAAAATAGTAGAAAGCATTACTTTTGGCAAAGGTCAAATTGGTATTAAGTTCGCGGCGTCAATTATTCAAACACTTATGGCTACGCTATTTGAGTTTAACTTTGATGACCTAGGCAACATACAATTAAATCTTGACCTTATCAACAACTCGCTAAGCATAACAGTGCCGGTAGATGCTTCTGTTAAGGATGAAGAAGGCAATGTTATCAACGAATCCAAGGTAAATTATACTTTTGGCATAGGCAATGTAGACATTAGGCTGGGTCAAAGAGAAAACTTTTTTGGCGAGCCGCTATCTACTAAGTTCCTTAACTATCAAGATATATCGCAATATGTGTGGGTAGCCGAAGTAAACAGCTCACTGCTAGTAAATGACGACTTTAACACAGTAATAGGAATGACAAAGCTGACTAATAGCATTATTAGAGGACTTGGTCTAAACTTGATAAGCAGCGAAGACAGCTTAAATGTAGAGCTAACATTTGCTTTGCGTACCTATGTAGACTTTAGTGATATAAGCAACCTAAGATTAGAACTTGATATAGGTTATGGGGACGGCTTAGGCAATGTTACTAAGAGAATACTAAGCATCACCTTTGTGGGGGAAGCTAGTAGCGGCACAGTGTATATAGACTTGCGCGGATTAGGCTATTCCTTGCTAAGCCTATCAGGTATAGATTTAGGTAGTTTGGTGAAGGGCATTCTTACGGACATAGAAAAAGGACTAAAGCCCGACGAAGGTGAAGTACTTGAGCCAAGCGGAGCTGCAGGCATATCCAATTCTTTAAGCAAGGGCGAAAAAGATGCATTATTATACAAGAGTATAGGGGATAAAGAATTCGGACAAAATATGCTACTTTTCATTTATGATTATGACGAAGTAAGCATAGCAATAACTGGCGGATTATTATTAACACTACTAGGCAACTTGGATACCACTCTTACTTATGCTGCGCTAGATAAAGCAGAAAAGGAAGGCACGCTAACCGAAGAAGAAAGGCAAGAAATCCTAAGCAAGGGTACACTTCCTTCCATTCTACTAAACATTCCGATGTTTAGTTATCTAAAGATTGGGCGCGTGGATGGAGACAGCAAGTCCAAAGTAAGTGGAATACAGCTAGTTATGGACGAGAACAAACAGTTTTCTATCCGCTACAACATAAACAAGAGCTATTCTCACCTTGTTAAGTATGACAACTTAAGTTCGGTCACCGACATGCACACTGTAAAGGATTTTGATGCCGAAGAATGCACAAGCATTGACCAAATAAAGAATGTTCATATCAGTTTGCAACTAGACCTTACTATGCAGACGGTTAAGCCAGACGGGACAAAGAGCGAAGTTGTCAAAGATATGGAAAAGTTCTTAGAAGGCTTGTTAGAGCTTCAGGAAGACACCATTAACTTTGATATGCAAGACACCGTTATGACCTTTACATTTATCTTTGAGATAGCTGTGGATTTGACGGATTACGGCAAGTCAATAATATCCTTAGGTATTTATTACAATGACGATGTTATGCTTTCCGTCTATTATGTAAACGGCGTAGTGTATGTTGACTTAACAACTTTAGGACTGTTCAAAACACAGCTTAACGGTATTGATTTGGGTTCTCTGCTATCCAACTTGCTTGGTGGCATATCTTTGATTGGTGATGAAGGTATAGATGTGTCAGGCTTGCTTGCAGAAATGCTAAAGTTCGATGCGGATACCAGCAAGACATATCAATTAGTTTCCCACAAAGAGATAGTATTTGAAGAAGAAGTGACCAAAGAGTCTATGCTTTCTGAGCTTATGTCTAACATGGTTCGTGACAACCTTACAGGCAAATTCAGCAAGATGACTGACGAGCAAGTAATTGCTGTTATTGAAGAAGAATTGCTAGAAATAAGAAGCAAGTTCCCTATGACTGATGACGAGTACAATAAGGAACTTAACAAGATTAGCCATGCTGTGGGTATTGGTAGCGATGAAAAGAACACTAATACATCGGCAAAGGGCAAGAAGAGCGCAGCGTCAGTAAATGTACTACTAGGGAATAAGGGCATTTCCTTAAATCCCAATGCCGGGGTATTCAAACTGCTACTTGGTTTTGATATTCCCGCCTTTGAAAGAATAAGCATAAGTATGAACACCTACGAAGGTCTAAACAACCTTAGCTTAGGCGTGAAAGTTGACTCTCAAGGCAACAGACTAAACATGTCCGTTCCTGAGAAGGGCTTAAGAATAAAAATCAATGATGGTGTGGGCGAAGCAGCAGGCGGCAAGGACAAAGAGCTATACGACATTATAGAACTCCCCGACAATCTTGACAGCTATGGCGGAGTAAACGGTATACTGCTCAATTCAAGCGGTGTTACCATGAGTATGTCCAACCTAGTTGACAGCGTAATTGACGGCATATTCTTGCAAGACCTTACTCTTTATGTAGAAAAGCGTACAGATTATTGGACAAGAAAGGACTTCTTCACAAAGTATCCCGCAGTTCACGGGACTGGACCGAATAACTACGCAGACGAAGATGATGGTTATGACGGTAAAGAATCCGTTGCGCAAGGAATAATAAAAGTAATAAAAGTTATCAAGATAGCGCAAATTGTTTATAATATTGCTACAGCACTTTCGGGCAGTCCAACTGGTTGGTGGCAACTAATAAAAACAGCATACAAACTAATATCCAATCTAAAAAGCGGTATAACGACAATATTCGAAGACGATACCAACGAAGCCAAATTCTTTAGAAATCAATATGCTCGTGGCAAACTGGAAATTAACAAATCAATGGAGAACGTCATTGATGCGGAGATAAAAACTCCATCCTATAAGCAAGGCGATATTGCCGTGCATATAGAAAATCATACCTTGGTAATTACGCTGGGTATGTCAATAACTGTCACCATATTGGGTATTACGGTAGATGTCAAGAGTTTCTTATCCGGTGATATTGAAGGGTATATAAGCAAGGGTATTGCCCTTCCTATAGTGTTATTCCCTGGTACTATGTTCCCAAGTGAAGATACGGCAGGAAGAACGGGCAGATTCTACGGAACAATTATCGACACAGATAACAACCCCATTGAAGGAGTTAATGTAGAAATTACTAGCGGCGGCGGAAATGTCGTTAAAGCAAAAACCGACAAAGATGGTTATTATTACTTCTTAGAAATACCTACCACCGAGCAGATTACCGACAAAATGGTACTAAATAGAGTTAATAAATATCTCTATAATAATCCTAATATTGATCCTACCATAGAAGCGGGCTTTACATTTAACAACATTCAGTATAGAAAGGTTGGCGATCTTTACTTTGCGCTTAATGACAGAAGCACAATAACTTTCTACAAAGAAGGGTACACTTCCTATTCAGAAAGTGATATTCTAATTGTTCCTAAAGAAACCAGCGCATCTATCAATTGTTCTCAAGTGCTAGCAAAAGCTGATGTAACAAGAAGAAAGACCATTACAATAACTGGCAAAACATACTTTATGGCTAATGAAAACGGAAGTATGAGCGAGCAAAGTAACTTGTTGAGTTTTGGCGGAGCGAGCCTAATTGTTGACGGGGGAATTACCCGTACAGTAAGTAGTTTGACAGAAGCGACAAAGGGTAATTATTCTTTAGAGATTTATGAATACAACGACTTGAGAGATTATTACAACGGTCTTGGCAAGAGCTATCACACACTGTCTGCCAAACTTTCTGGATACAGTCATCAAGGCTATGTACTAACCTACATGGGTAGCAGAGTGTCTATCAGTGAAGAAAACCTTGATGGTTATATAAGTAATGCAAGCGATGGCGCAACACTATTAGTTGACACAATATTTACTAAAGACGAAGTAAAGAGTGTTACCTTTATGGGTTCTATTAAGTATTATGACACCGAAACGAATGAATATATAGTGCCCAAGACCGAAGATTATGAATTCTGGATTTCTCTTAACGAGCACACGGTAGGCGTTGTAGATTTTTATGACCTAGAACCGGAAAACTACAGTATACATGTCGATGAAGCTGGCGACTTTAGCTTTACTGTGCCAGAATTCTTAGTGGGCGGTAATTATATATTCAAATTCCGTTCGGCAGTTTACAAAAACTTTAATATAGCCAATGGTCGCACTGTAGTTAGCGGAGATCCCACCTACACTACAAGCACAATGGGCGTTGCCGAAATAGTTAGCGCAGTAGATGAGCGAGTGGCTAGTTATAATTTGCAACTAAGGATTGATAAGCGTCCTACTCACTGGTCAGAAACGGTGCAAGAAGACACGCCTATGATACAAAAGTTACGCATACGACTTGGCGCGGACATAATTGACAGCGAACCGCACAGTGACGGCGACAATGGAGAACAAGAATATGACTTCTCTTATCTTGACGATACTAGCAACCTGGTTTATGAAGGTAGCCGTATAGCGGATAGGTATAATACTTACACATATATAGAAGCGTGGATAGATTCCAACATGATTTCTAACCTGCTTCTAACGGTACAAAACCTATTCTTTGGTATGCTGGGCATAACGGGAGTATCTATGGGACAGACCATAGCAGCTTCTGATATTAGTTTGGGAGCTTTTACCACCGCAGAAGACTTTGATTTGACTCAATACACGGAAGACGAAATTGTAAAAGAAGGAGAAAGTTCTTTACTTGACAAGTTTACAACCCGCTATCGTGGAAGATATAACGAAGAAGACGATATAAAGATATACAACCCAATTTACCAAGAGAAAGGAGCCTACTTCCAAGCAGCGCAAAGCGCACTTGCCAAGGAAGGAGCGGGACTCGTTCATTATCTATTGCAAGAATTTGCTTTCTCGAACATGAAGACTTGGGCGGTAAATATTTTAGGTGAAAGAATTGGGGTTACAGATTTGATAGCTCTGCTTGTGTATAGCCCCACAACTCTCTCTATTATTCCACTTATAGGCGGTTTGTTAAAAACTGTAGGACAGCAGGTAGGCGATGTTCTTAATGAAGTATCATTACTAATATCGCATGTATTGCCACTGCAAATAGGTTATAACATGTTTGCAACGGTAGACTTACCAGCTAGTCCGCTAAATGCTTATAAAAACTTGCTAAGAGAGCAGACACTGTCACAAACAGCCCCCGTAACCACAGAAGACGGCACAACATACGCCCGCACGCTGTACCGTGAAGCTAGGACATATGACCTTAGCGTCTACGCAAAAATAATACTCAACAGCGACTCAGACACGGGTTATTTAGACAGAATTAGTTTGTTTATAAATGGTTCGTCCTTTAGCCAGAGCAGTGAAAAAATTTCGCTATATGATAAGAACGAAATGCCACTTACATCCGCAGGAAAGCAAGGCGATTGGAATTATGCTTACTGGAAGCGCAACGGGCGAGTAGGAACTTTCCATACCTTAGTCAAAGAAAATGCTTATACAATAAATATAATAGCCCTTGACAAGGATGAAAATCCAGACGACTATAGAAATGCCGGTACACAGTTATATTATCACAACATCTCCCCTAACCGCACGGAGCTTGGACTACCAGAGTTCGAAACAGAAATGACTTCAGGACAAACCTATGAAGAAATAACAAATTCTAATGGCGAAACGATTAAACGCATGTACCGTGAAGAGAGGGTGGAGTCCGATACAGTAACAAAGAGAATTTATACCTACAAGACAGATAATACCGCTACTTACGAAATCAAGAGTTGTGATATAAAAACGAAACAAATAATAACTCTTGGACAAGTTGATGTTGCCGCTAAGTTATTTATGGAAGAATTTATGGCAACTTCCAACTACCAATCTTACGCTATTAGTGAAGACTATTATTTGCATCCAGTTACTGGGGACAAAGTTGTTTATAACATGGTATTTATTTATGACAACAACAAAAATCCCAAAGAAGATGTGTATCAAGAAATTGATATTGACCTAAATGGTATGGATATCCGCCAAGTTTCTGATACAGCTTTCATTGGCGAGTTCTGGTATATGACTTATGACAAGGTTACCAAACTATGGGATAGACAGTTAATGACACTCCCAACGCAAGTAATTTTCCACGACCCATTTGACCTTACTGACTTCACCGCTATTGGTGGCACTTGGTCATACTCAGACGGTTTCGTTGGAGTAAGGCGCAATACAGATTCTACTAAGTCAATTTATGAAGCATTGCCCAACAGATACTACGCGAACTTTACTGACGGTAGTTCCAGGGGTACTCAAGGTATGAATATTACTTGGGATATTGGCGCTCTTGGAGCAAAAGCAGAAGGAACAGGTGGCAAAACTGTCAACTTGAAGGGATATGTCGGAAACGCCGTTTGCTCGCTTATAAAAGTAATTATTGAGCCATTTGTTATTGATGTTGATTCTGCCAAGGCGCAAATAATTGCTGCCATTACAGAAAATGTTATCAATCCTTATACTTTTGTTGCAGAAGACTACATTAAGTCTTTGCCAGAAGTGTTCTTCTATAATTATTCTCAAGAAGATGAGCTAGGCTTTGTTAGAGAAAAGACCTATATATTTAATGATTTGATTTGGAGCCTTGATTATAAGGTTGTAGACGGTATTAAGAACTATACAACATTAAGTTATAATAGTCCGTTTGTTGAAGATAGACCTTATATCAACTTGAAGTTCCGTTCATTTGGCTATGACAGCGAAGGCAACGCATTACCTTCTAACACAGAGTTTACTGCCGTAAAAGTACCACTTACTATAGAGAACTATGAGATTGTTAAGGTTACTAGCGATGTAGTAAACACTGTAGGCGGTATCGTTTATGACGCCACTGTTCCTGCTGGATATCACGGTATGATTACCGTTAATCCGCTATATAATAATGACCCGCTAGCAACTGTTAAAGAAATAACTTCCTTTGACAAAGTTTATGTTGCTTGTGGTCGTGTTGTAGACGATTGGCAGATAGTAGAAGATAGTTTGACGCTAATTAAGTTAAATGGCAAGACACTGAGCGATTATAAGAGCCTGAGCACAAAAGCTGAAGACTATGCTATTAGCTACAAAATCACAGACGGAACAGGGTTCATACAAACCGTTAAGATTTTGGTAAAGATACTTTCTAGCGAAATCCAAAGCGGAGCAAGCTATTATTACAGTGGCGGAGAGAAGGTATTTATCGAGCAAAATACTATAATTGCTCCTTATGACATAGGTAATGACAGCAATCCTATCGACACAATAAATGATAGTTATATGAAGAGATTAGGACTTAGTGATAACATCAATGTTGTCTATACCAGTGGATATTTTGAAAGCGCAGTGCTAGGACAGTACACAATAGGTAACAGAACCTTTGCAACCTTTGACGAAGTGAGCAACAAGATTGTAGCCAGCGGTGTAACTGCTATCACAGGCATGGGGCTTAGCTATGTCATACCTTATATGAGTTATAGCACTGATAGCACCAATACTATTTACGCCAATATCGGACAAAACGGGTATAGCAAGTTAGAAATGGATATGATGCTAACCGACATAATGCTAAGCAACTTGTCCATAAGGTACACCCTTAACAATGCCAAAGAAAAGGCATATGACATGGTGTATGAGAAACTATCCAAGTTCGAAAAACTTGAGCTTGCTACTATGTTAAAAGACAAAGAACAAAACAAGGCAAAAGCTTGGGACGAGTGGTACAACAAGTACAGCGACACCGAAAAAGACACATACAACCAAAACACAGTACTGTATTTAGACACAGTGTTATTGCAAGCAAAATTAGCGTACAGCACAATTACTTATACAGCAGCTAAGTCCCTTGCTTATGACAGAATGTTGTCCGAAAATAACAATGTAGACAAGAAAAAGAACAAAATTTCTGTGGAAACATTGGCGGAAGTTTATGAAGAAGTAAAACAGCAAAATCCAGGAACTCCTGCAAGCAGATTGCAAGCTCTAACATTCGATAAGTGGTACGAAGAATACTCACGCAAGAGCCTAAATATTTCTCGTACAGTAGAAAACAGAGTAGTAAAGAGCGTGGAAGCTAAGAGTATATCAGGTACTGACCTAAGCACTATAACCATAGAAGACCTGGGTAAATACATTAGAGTTGGTTTCGTTGGGGTAGAAAAGATAGAAACCATAGTTGACCCAATCACTGGCGAAAGCACCAACAAAACTGTTCTTGACCTAAAGAACTCCCAAATAGTTTGGAGAGTAAACCTAGATGACATCAACAACAACCTAAGTTATAACGGTACAATTCTGTACGCCGAAGTAATACTTAAAGACAACTTATTTGGCGACCAACTAATCCGTGGTGTTGTTATTCAAGTTAAGCAAGTGAATATCACTAATGTTTATCTGAACTATAACGGCAGTGTGAGAGTAAATACCTATGACGAATCGACAATAGACAACCTACTAAAAATGTACTACACTGACGACAAAATCAATACTATGGAGTACCATTTCGGTTTGATTATTGACGATGGCACACAAGCAGGGACTAGGTTCGGTATACCAAGTGATGCAGTAGGTAGCTCTACCAACTTTAACAATGCAATTTGGGAGTTCGACACATTGCCAGAATTGTATCAAGGCACCAACAACAGAAAGGTTCGTTGGGAATATGTCCATGACTCCAACGCAAACAATAACTACACTGATGATGGACTCAGCTACCACAATACTAAAGGTAGCGGTGTACACTCAATAAAGGTTCTTGTGCGCAGCAAAAACTATGACTCCGTAGAACAAGCGGGCAACAGGTGGAGCAGGTGGATAATAATCGACTTAACAAGCGTGTTAAAGTATACCAGTGGTTCTTATATTACTAGCAACTTGCAGAAGAATACAAGAATAACCGGTCTAGTTAGCGCAACCAGTGACGGTGTGAACATTCCTATTGAGAATATCGATAACACTATCAAGCTAGCAATTGACCCAGCTCACATAAAACTTGGCAAAGAGCAAGATGTTATGTTTGTAGTTAATTATGCAGACGGCACTACAGGCTCATTAAAGGGCGTTATTGACCTAACAAACAATAGCGAGTTCTTTACAAAATCTTCTGTTAACAGCAAAATTACTTTTGGTACTAAGTTTAACAACAAGCAAGTAATAAATGTTGTGCTTAGGAACACCGCTATAAGAAAGTTTAGCTCTATATCTAATATAGTTTATGAAAGATATAACGAAGACTCTTTACAGTGGGAAGTAGTAAACTTTAATAACCAAATAGCCACCGCTTATGACGACATCAACAAGCAACTACCGACTAGAGCAACAGTTATGGGCGTTAGGAATGGCGTTGCAGAAACAGAAGTGCTGAAAGTGACTTGGCGCAATATTGAGCGTTATGATTACACTGGCAAAAATGAATACGGCAGTGCGCCAAAAGCAATTGCAGTAATAGGCGATGCCACCTTTGGTTATATCTATAGAGAGCTAGAACTCCAAATCGGTCAAGAAAAGATTATCAATGTAGTAAGCGGAATTGACCAAGATATTTATCTAGACCCATACGGCGTGGAGAATATCGACTGGCTAGTTGACAACTATAAAGAATGTACTATTTATACAGAATATATTGATGGTAACGGTCAAACAAGATACACCGTGAAAAAAGCAACAATAAAGATTGATATAAATGACATTAACTTAAACCATTATGTGCAAAGCAATTTCGCTCAAACGACCTTTAGCGTTGCATTCAATGTTGGTGTTAGCGTACCTAACGGTGTATATGGAAACTTTGATGTTCGCACAGAAAACTTAGTTGATGTTACGCTGTGGGAAAGGAATATATCTGGCTTGTACATCAAAGACGGCGATACAGTAACTGAGCTATCTGGCGATATTTATAATAAGATTGACTTTGACGACTATACCTATTGGATTGCTTATGGTAGCGGTAGCGAACTAAAACAAGTTGACAATGTTGTTTGGGAAGATACTGATAGGATATTGTACACAACCGGTGGTGGGTCGTATACAATAAGAGCCGTTATTGGTGAAGGATTGTTGAGCCAAAGAATAGATGTAAAGGTTCATATCAATAGGGCTCTTGTTACACAACTAAAGGTAGTAGAAGGACTAGAAAATGTTGATTATGGTCAACTGACATACAATGCAACAACCAAGGTGTTTGGCGGACTAGTTATTGAGCCGTTTGAAGGGTTCGTAAAGCTGCCGGATACTCTAAGAGCTGTTATTTCTATTGACTATCAAGGTAATGTAAGAGAAAGAGAAGTGGGCGTTGAGTGGGATTATGCAGGTTTTGCATCCACAATGACACTAAAGGGCGGAATATTCGACAAGGAATTGACGGAGAATGTTGTTTATGCAAGAATTTATGAAAATGACGAAGAGAATAAGAACATTCTTCAAGTAATACCTGTAAGTGTAGTTGTCAAGGACCGTACAATAACTAATTATAGCGTAAGTTATAACGGTACTGATTATATTTCTTTAGACAGTCTACTTTATAACGACAATGTTAATGATTTGCGCTCCACTAACGAACTTCTACTAAATCCTTATACACTGCGCAATGCGCTTAATGATGATGTTAAGTTCAATGCTCCTGACAATATGTACAGTGAAGACTTTGATAATGCGCATTTTACCTACTTTAGGTATGTAAGGGTACAAACAGCAGGCGCGGACAATTATTATCGCACATATGCGCTAACAAAATCTAACTATACAATTTTTGATACAGATACCAGGTATGCAACACCCACCAAAGACCTTTATAGGGGTAGGAGCATAACAATCAAACTATCTGTTTCGGAAATGATGAATGCAAGCGAAGGCGCAGAGCTTAGTTGCGCTCAAGAAGTGCTAAACATCAACATTGCGCCACTCAAGAAAGGTGGTACAGCGGAAGATAAGTTTGACGCTAACATTAAAGCAAGAATACTTGATATGAGATACAATGTTGGTGGCGGACTAGCTAAGGATATCTATTATATCGACCAGTACGGACTAATAAAGAGCGCGCCAGAAAGTCAAATAACATTTGAAAGAAGCGTTGTTTATAACTCTAAGGTCAACAATGTAAATATTTTGGGAGCAGACGCAACTAATTATTATCGTCTGTCAGGAGATAACCGCACCGAGATTGCTACTTATAGTTTCGGCGAAATAAGCTATGACGGTAAGGATATCAATGACAATTACTTTGATGTAACCGCAGTAAGTAGCCAAGGCGCAATACTTTCCAAGGAAAAGAACAAGTCTGGCGGTAAGATAAATTATGGTGGTGGCGTAGGACGACTTGTAGTAACATTTGGCGACAAGGACGAAACTCAGTATGCTGGAGTGCAGAAGTTTAGCATACCCATTGTGTATGTCAACCGTACTGTAAGTGACTTTGGATTTAACCAAACTAACGCGCCGAACTTCAAAAACATCGCCGTAGGCACCACTATGGGAGTAGGATTTGAGTTTGACCCGTTCATACCTTATGTCAACTCCGATTCAGGATTTAATCCGACAACTCAGCAAGGTTATCTAAAGAGCGGTCAATACGGCACGATACTTAAGTTTATCAGAACGGACTTTGACTTAATATTTGGTTCACTGCCCCCCGAAGTTCAAAATGGTGTGTACTACATTAACTACAATTTAGCCACAGAGCAGGGAGATAACAAGATTGGTGTCAAGTTCAAAGACGATGATATGGTTTGGACTTACGCTGGTTGCAGTGGCTCAGTTGAAGTAAGCATTGGTAGCGGAACAACATATCAAAGAATGTCTTATCCAGTACGCATATTAAGCAGAAAGGTGGATGTGACCAGGGGCTTCTACGGCTTTAGTGAGAACATACTAAAAGATGAGTCTGTGTTAACACAAGGAGCAATAAGCGTTTACGATTATATTGGACAAGCTAATATGGAAAGCAAAATTATTGCAGCGCTATTTAGTAGCTCAAACAGCTTGACATTCTCCGTATACTTTGAAGGTTTTACACAGCCAATGACATATACTCTCAACCAGTTTGCAGAGTCAACAGGCGTGTTTGTTCTCACCAAGGAAGAAACGAACGGTGTGGACGAAAGGGGCAATGTTTATAATAATGCTGTGCAAATGAGCTTTACTTTAGATACAACGCAAGGTCTAAGCTACAAGGGCGGTACAGCAAAGTTTAATATGGTAATACCTGGTTATGGGTTAGGGGCAAGTGGTCAACAGAATGCTCAAGTAGAATTTGAAATCAGTGAAGAATACATTGTGTTTGCTACGCCAGTTAATAGTAACGGTTTCGAAATAACTTATGATGAGTACTTTAGAAACATAGAAAATGACTTGGTATCTCACGAATCAACAGAAAGGTATAAGGATGCTATAGCAGATAACGCAATAGCATACGATGACCAACTGAATAGGTGGAGAATAACCGATCCTTACTACTTCATCAAGCTAGGCGGCATAAAGATGCCTGACGATGTTATGATTTATACAACAGACAAAGCAGGCTATGAGCTATATCAAACCATGAAGGCAATACCCCATAATAGCTTAGGCTTGCAAGCCTTCTTAGCTAACTGTAATAAGTACAGTACCGATGCGTTGTGGTCGGGAGCAAGTCAAGGCAAAGTTACCGTTTATTATAATGACACTGAGAGAAGTTCTTCCTTTGCAATGTCACTTGATGACCAACTTTATAGAGAAGTGTTTGCGGTAGATCCTTGGATGTTCTTTAATACAGAAGGAGCAATTGAGGCTTTCGTCAGCACCACACCCTATGGACCAGAAGATGTAATACTATTACCGAAAGAGAGCAGTTTGACGGAAGTTAACAATCCTGACTTCTATGTAGAAGTTGTTTACAACGAAGAAAATGGATATCCCGTGTACGATGCTAGCTATGGGTATAGAGTTCATTACAAAATCAATGGCGAGGCAAGGTATACCGAAGTGTTCAATATCGATGGTGGCGGAACATACAGGAGCAATTACAACAAATGGTACTTCGGAGCTGTTGCCTTTGGAGAAAAAACAGCGCAATACGCAACTATTACACTGGGCGGTAAAGGCGGACAAACATTCCGTTGGAAGTTGTCTAATACTTCTAATAGAATTTGGGTAAATAGCAATATTCCTAGCTTACTTTCTCTGCCTATTAACACAACTTACACCTTACCAGAAAAGTTAGTACAGTATTTCGGTATGTCAACTTCTTACAGCTTGACACAAACGGATAGCAACGACTATATTCCTATTGAGTATTACAAGTTAGACAAGCCAGTGAGATCCGATAGACTAGCAACTGTTGCAAGCGGAGAGTTGAGCGATAGGGAAGTAACAACCAACGCATTCAGCCCAGCATCACTACAAAATGTAGAACTTCTTGACAAAGACAACAACGAGTTAGTCAACAACTACCAAATTGGCATACTGTATTGGAGATCTGTAGGCAGAAAGGCCTATCCGTCATCAAGCAAAAAGATAGAAGGCGAAGTAATTGTGTCGGGCTATGGTTCTGTTATTACCCATTACATTTTGGCGCAAGAAAGGGGACTATTGGCAGGGCTATTTAGTAGCGATGAAGTAGGGCCTAGACAGTTCTATATTTCTGATGCTGTATCAAACAAACATTACTTGTATACACCAGATTCCAAAGAAGAAGTGGATAACAATGATGTAGCTTATAAGAACTCTGGAGTGCTTCTTGCCGAAGGTTATCGCTATGACGATGATGCAAAGAGCACAGGTACTAGCAATTATTACTGGAATAATGGCCAGCAAGCGGTACAAAATATTCCCACACTTTATGTGGTACAAGGCACCAAGTTCAGCATAAGAAACTTGCCACTGTTCCAAATGAACTATGTATTCGGAATTAAGACTGTGACAAAGATACCAGGCACAGACATTGTACTTGATACAAAATATTCTATGCACAACTCATCCGCATCTACCTATTTACCTTGGCAGAATTGTACCGTTTACAGAATGAGCGGGCAACAGAAGATTAACATTGGCGGCTTTAGTGAACTTAATACCATGGCGCAGGCAGGTACCAGGTACCTTGTAGAAACAGTTTTCTCAATAACAATGGGTACTACAACAGACGCCCAAAAGATTTATAACGCCAACTATTCACAACAAGGAATGACAAATAAGACTTTCATACTCTCTACCTATGTTTACATCTCAAGTAAGTAATCATTTTGCCCTTCGCTAAGTGTTTAGCGAAGGGCAAAAAACATTAACGGAGATTTTGTTTTGGCAAAAGTAATGCTATCGGTTTTTATTTTTACGCTAATAATTATTGCTATGCTTTTTGGCATACTTTTTGCACTGTCTTTAAGTGACGATAGCTATGCTTATGCACTGGATAAGAGCATAACTATTACCGCTAACAACAAAGAGCAAGTTTATGGTCAACAGCCAATAATACTTGATTATGTAATAACTGGCGACAGCATTACATTAGAAGAAGAGAATTTGCTAAATATACGCCTAACAAAAAGCGAAGGCGGTGAGACAGGCGAGTATGTAATTATGGTATCCTGTGATGAAGTAACCGGGATAGTTGTTAACAAAGTAAATGGTGTTTATACAATTATACCTGCCATTTTTGACACAAGAGATTTGTCTTTTACTAACCAAACCCACACCTATGACGGTGATACAAAAAGCATATTAGTTGAAGGGTATATTCCTAGTGAGATAGATGTAATTTATGCATCAAATGGTCAAAGCGAAGCAGGGGAATATTTAGTGAGCGCTATCTTTAGCGGGAGTAGCAATTATGTTATTACAGGCGGGACTCGGTACGCCACTCTCTCCATACAAAAAGCCTATATAGACATAAGCGGTATGATTTTTAATAGTGGCACATTTACATACGATGGCTTTCCCAAGAGCTTGAAGGTAGTAGGAACGATACCAGACAATGTGACCATCCGTTACAAAGGCAACATTGCGCAGACTGCGGGTACTTATAGAGTTACGGCAATAGTTGATTACAACAAAAACAACTATAAGTTGTGTAGTGGGGAGTACGAACTTACCAATAACCACCTTTATGCGGATATTATTATCAACAAAGCTAGAAGCATAATAAATGTAGAAAGTGCAAGTTATAGCAAAGTGTATGACGGCACGCCCTTTTCCATTCCTGCAAAAATTGTGGGAGAAAGTAGCAGGAATATGGT
>CAYJBW010000003.1:0-7419 GCA_964368255.1 uncultured Christensenella sp. | reverse complement strand
ATGGACAAGGAAAGTCCCCTTAGAAAGATATCCACTGTGTATACAATACTACTATTTTGTAATGGAGAAATAGTGGACATACCCAGTGACACTACTGTAGTAATAACACCACCAAAGGGTAGAAACCTTAGCTTGTACTATAATAACAGCGGGACAGGGGAGCAAGTGCCTTTTTTGTACAACGGACAAAATCAAATGGTTTTCCAAGCAAAGGAACTTGGTATGTTCGTAATATACGAAGACGATTATCAGCTTTATTGGATAATTGGACTACTAGTTTGCATAATTGCAATCTTTGCACTGATAATAGCTATTGCCTTGTACAGAGCTAAAAAATACAAAATAGAATTTGTAAGCAACATTATCGATTACGAAGTAGCACCATTAGTTGCCGGTATAGGACAACCAATTACCATACCAAATGCTAATTATGGCACATTGGTTTTTGACGGTTGGTACTTAGATAACAACCTAAAAAACAAGCTAGTTAAGCTAGAATATATGCCCAAAAAGAACATAAAATTGTTCGCAAAATGGTCATATTTGCCCATTGGGAAATATCGTAAATTTACTGATTTAGAGCTTTTATAAGCCTTTTATCTATTATTTACCACCTTTTTATTGTAAAAAATCGACATATTCAAAAAACTGTGTATGTACACAGTTTTTGCGCTATGATATAATTTAGTTATTATGATAAATATAAACAAAATTAGACAAAAAATTATTAAATCGGGATTTCAAAATATTTCAGTTTCTCTAAAAAATGGTGGAGTACTACTAGAAGGGGAGCTAGATGTTTATGAGGACATAGTTTTTGTGGGTAAACTAGCTATTGACAAAGAATCAAGGGGAATAATTAACGATATCAAGTTAAAAGGCTATACCCCCAAACCCATGAGAGTGCCCCAAATCAACGATAAATTGTACGAAGGCAGGACGCCTGATGTCGTTATTGTCGGGGGCGGTATCGTTGGTTGTGCGATTTCTAGAGAGCTCTCACGCTACAAATTAGATGTTATGTTGCTAGAAAAAGAATATGATGTTGCTGTCGCGCAGTCTTCTAGAAATGACGGAATGATACACGCAGGCATTGACCTTAAACCTAGTTCTAACAAGGTGAAGTACAATATGCGCGGGAATAAGCTGTATGATACTATCAGTAAAGAATTAAATGTGCCAATTTCGAAGTGCGGACAGTGCGTAATCTTTAACAAAAAGTGGAATAAGGCTATTTATCCAGTCATAAAATTTCGAGCCAGTTTTAACAAAATACCTGTGAAATACTTAAATAAAGAAGAAGTTCGCAAAATTATTTCTAACCCAGGCATAAAAAATGATGCTTTCATGTGTGGCGGAGCAGGTATTATGAGCCCCTACCTTATGACGGTAGCGCTGGCGGAGAATGCCATAGTAAACGGTGTAGAAGTATGCCTAAATACCGCTGTTATTGACATAAAAAATGACGGCAAAAAAGTGATATCTGTTACAACCAATAGGGGCAAAATTACCCCAAAAGTGCTTATCAATGCGGCAGGAATTTTTTCCGATGTGATTGCAGAAAAGGCAGGAGACCGCTTTTTTACTATCAACCCAAGGAAGGGCATTGAAGGGGTAATAGATAACAAACTAGCTAACTTAGCTAGCTCCGTTGTGGGTACTTTCGAACTAAAATCCGCGATAAAAACTGCGCCGGGGGCAGCTCACACAAAGGGCGGCGGCGTAGTAAAAACTATAGATAATAACTTTTTAATTGGACCAAGCGCATTCCCTGTTATAGAAAGGGAAGACGAGTCAACCACCAGAGAAGGACTGGAACAAGTCTACTTGAAGCAGTCAAAAATAGCGCCGGGTCTAAAAAGAAGTGACATAATAACTTACTTTGCAGGGACAAGAGCGGCAACTTATGAAGAAATTTTTATTGTGGAAAAAAGCCCTGTTATATCCAACTTTGTACAAGCGGCAGGCATACAGTCGCCAGGTCTTACCGCGGCTCCTGCAATTGCTCAAGACATAACAAAGTTTACTTTGGAGATATTATCTAAAGATGGCAAGGTAGAAAAAAATGAGCAATTTAACCCCTACAGAAAGGGCATTCCTTGCGTCAAGGATTTGGACGAAAAGACCAGGAGTGAACTAATAAAAAGCAACCCCGATTATGGAATAATTATTTGCAGGTGTGAGCAGGTATCAAAAGGAGAAATAATTGACGCTATTAGTTCGCCCTTGCCAGTTTATACTATAGACAGCATAAAACGCCGTGTAAGAGCAGGCATGGGGCGTTGTCAAGGCGGCTTTTGCTCTCCGCTTATTACCAAAATTATTGCACAGCATACAGGAATGGATATAAGCGAAGTTTCCAAGAAAGGGCAGGGCAGCGAGCTAATTATAGCCAAAACTAAGGAGTAAATATGAAGTATTCTGCCATTGTAATAGGGGGCGGGCCGGCAGGTCTTGCTGCTGCGCTAAGTATAGCGCAGGATAAAAATGTTCTGCTTATAGAAAGAGAAGATAAGTTAGGCGGGATTTTGAAGCAATGTATTCATGACGGGTTCGGATTGATGCGCTTTGGAGAGAAGCTGTCAGGGCCTGAGTATGCCGATAGATTTATTTCAGAAATCCTAGAGAGAAAAAATATTGATATAAGAATGCAGTATTTTGTAACAAATATTGCCAAAAAGGGAGATGAATTCGTTGTTACCACCACATCTAAAGAAGGTATAATCAGTTTTAAGGGGCAGAATATTATATTTGCCAACGGCTGTCTAGAAAGAACGCCCCGACAAGTAAGTATACACGGCACACGCCCCGTAGGGCTTATGACCGCAGGTGTTGCGCAAAATTATGTTAATCTTATGGGCGCGCTCCCAACCAAAAAATGTGTTATACTAGGAAGTGGGGATATTGGGCTAATTATGGCAAGAAGGCTCACTTTGGAGGGGGCAAAAGTTTTAGGAGTGTTTGAAGCCAAGCCTACACCGAGTGGGCTATCTAGGAATATTCAACAGTGTTTATATGATTTTGATATACCACTTCACCTATCGAAAACCGTCACCAGAGTTTTTGGCGACAAAAGGGTGGAAAGGGTAGAAATAATGAGCGTTGATGAGAAAATGAACCCCATTAGTGGCACAGAAGAGTTAGTTGAGTGCGATGCTTTGATTGTGTCAGTTGGTTTGATACCAGAAAACGAACTGGCAGAAAGTCTTTTCATTCCTATAGACAACGCCACAAAAGGACCTTTAGTTGACCAAAATATGATGACTAAACTAGATAATGTGTACAGTGTGGGGAATGCTTTGCATGTACACGATTTGGTGGATTATGTGTCCGAAGTTAGCGAAATTGCGGGCAAGAATATGGACAAACTTAACAAGAGAGAGCTAGTAAATATTGAACAAAGCGGCATGCTATACTTAGTACCACAAATGCTAGATGTAGCTAACTTGCAAGATAAAACAACATTTTACTTCCGTAGTTGTCGGGATATGGACAAAGCAATGCTTAAGCTAGAAGTAAACGGCGAAGAAGTGTACAAAAAGAGATTTAGCAACCTAAAACCGCCAGAAATGGAAAAGATAGATGTTGCAATAAAAGCCAAAACGGGCGACAAAATTACTTTTACTTTGGAGGACAAATGACAAAAATGATTTGTATTGTATGTCCTAACGGATGTCATTTGGATGCAACAATTGTTGGTGGCGAAATAACGGTTACAGGCAACAAATGTGTTCGTGGCGTTGCTTTTGCCAAGGAAGAACTTACTGCGCCCAAAAGAAGTCTGACAACAACCGTGGCAACAATTTTCGCAGAAATGCCAGTAGTGCCTGTTAGGACGAATGGCGAGCTGCCCAAAGATAAAGTAATGGAAGCAATGAAAGAACTAAACAAAATTAAACTGGATAAAAAATATAAGGTAGGGGAAGTAATATCAAGCAACATATTAGATACAGGCATTGACATAATAGTTACCACAGATATGCACAAAGCAATAAATTAAAGGAGAAAAAAATGGGAATAATTCTTACTTTCGACTGTGGCACGCAAAGCACTAGAGCCATGCTGTTTAACGACAAGGGTGAACTTATTGATAAGGTAAAAGAGACTTTTCCGCCCTACTACTCAACGCAAGAAGGATATGCTGAGCAAGATCCAGAGTTATATTGGCAAAAGGCTTGCGCTGCTTCTCAAAAGTTAAAGGAAAGGAACCTTGAGATATGGGATACAATAGTCGGTGTTGCGGTATCCGCAATGCGTGATGTGGGGATTTGTATTGACAAAGATAAGCAACCGCTTCGACCGTGCATTTTGTGGCTGGACAGGCGTCTTGCTACTTGCAAGAAAAAAATGCCGCTAATGTCAAGAGTAGCTTTTTCTTTAGTTGGTATGACTGCAAGCGTAGAAAAGAACAGAAAAGAAGCTAAATGCAATTGGATACAAGAAAACGAGCCGGAAATTTGGGAAAAAACCTACAAATACATACAATATTCCACCTTCTTAAACATGCGCCTAACTGGAGAGATAAAGGACAGCATTGCATCAATGATAGTCCACATGCCCTTTGATTACAAGAATAAGTGTTGGATGAAGAAAAGCAATATTTTGCGCCCAGCTTTTACTATGGAAGATGACAAATTATTTGACCTAGTACCACCTGGAGAAACTATAGGATACATAACCAAACAAGCCAGTGAAGAAACGGGCATACCAGAAGGCGTACCGCTAATTGCGGCAGGAAGTGACAAAGGTTGCGAGACAGTAGGTACGGGAGCAATATTCCCCAACACCGCATCAATATCCTTTGGCACAACAGCTACCATACAAATAACTACAGAAAAGTATGTTGAGCCTGATTTATTCATGCCTGCTTATCCTTCTGTTTGTCCCGGTAAGTACAATCCCGAAGCAATGGTATTCCGTGGGTATTGGATGCTAACTTGGTTCATTAAGGAATTTGTCAACAAGAGCGGAGAAAAGGGCAAAGAGCATTTTGAAAAGGAACTAGATAGACTGGTAGGAACTATACCGCCAGGCTGTGAAGGACTGTATGTGGAGCCGTATTGGTCGCCGAGCCTAAAGCGTCCAGAAGCAAGGGGCTCTATGATAGGCTTTAATGAGCGCCATGGGCTTGTACATATATACCGCGCCATTATAGAAGGTATCAACTTTGCTTTGATTGAGGGCAAAAACAAACTGGAAAAAAACAGCAAGGTACCAATTACCGAACTTATGGTATCAGGCGGTGGGGCGCAGAGTGACGAAGTTTGTCAACTAACTGCAGATATGTTCAATTTGCCTGTTAACAGGGCGCAGACTTACGAAACAAGCGGACTAGGGGCGGCAATTTGCGCTTTTGTGGGGCTAAAAATATATAATAGCTATGAAGAAGCGATTGAGCATATGGTAAGAAAGTCCAAGATATTCTTACCGAACAAAAGGAATAACGAAATCTACACCAAAATATATGAAGATGTTTATGTAGGCAGTTATAAAAGACTCAAGCCAATATTTATTGGTTTGAACAAACAAAAAAATTATTAGGAGGAACAAAATTATGGCGAAACCGTATAAAGGATTTAGACCGGATTGGCAGGAGACAAGGGCGCCAGAAGGTAGCTATCGTAGCATATTAAAGTGGGGACATCCAGATGAGTTCAAGGTGCCCAAAGAAAGCCTTTACAAAATGATGAAGGTGTTTTTTAAGATGACAGACGATGATTTTCGTGTGGCGAAAGAAACAGGTTATGAGAAGGTGGAGTTTGACAAGCCAATTTCGCTTACCGAAGAACAAATTGCGCATTTTGAAAGCATCGTGGGCAAAGATTATGTCAAGCGTGACAGCTACACCAGGCTGTCAGTTGCTTACGGCAAGACAATGCACGACCTAATGCGCCTACGCAAGCATGTTGTGGAGAATATCCCTGACATAGTAATTTATCCTGATACCGCCGAAGAGATAGAAAAAATAGTGGCCTACTGTGATGAGCAACTTATTCCTGTCTATGTATACGGTGGCGGTTCTTCCGTTACGCGTGGCGTAGAGTGTGTAAAGGGTGGTATTTCACTCGATTTGCGCCCACGCTTTAATAAGGTTATTAAGTTCAACGAACTTAATCAAACAATAACAGTACAATCAGGTATGAACGGACCGGACCTTGAAAGGCACCTAAATAATGCAGTGAGTGAATTTAACGCAAAAATGGCATACACATGCGGACACTTTCCACAGTCTTTTGAATATAGCTGTGTTGGCGGTTGGGCAGTAACTCGCGGAGCGGGGCAAAACTCCACATACTATGGCAAGATAGAACACATTGTGTTAGGACAAGAGTATGTAACACCCCATGGTGGCAAAATCGTTACCGATGACTACGCAGCCAAGGCAACGGGACCGGATGTCAATCAAATAATGATGGGAAGTGAAGGAGCATACGGCATATTAACACATGTAACCTTACGATTTTTCCGCTACATGCCAGAAAACCGCAAAAAGTTCAGCTATATATTCAAGAGTTGGGCAGATGCGCAAGCGGCCGCAAGAGAAATAATGCAAGGGGAATTTGGTTTTCCTTCAGTTTTCCGTATCTCTGATCCAGAAGAAACCGAACTAATGATGAAGCTATACGGCGTGGATGACCTACCTTTTGTACTAAAGTTTTTAGAAAAAGCAGGTTATCCAACCTATGATGTTGATAGAGGCATGAACGGAGAAAATGTAGACGGTAAGTGTATGTTCTTAGGCTGGTCAGAAGGAGAAAAAGGTTTTTGCAAGAACCAAGCCAAAATGGTCAGGAAAATTTGCAGAAAATACAAAGCAATGCCACTTGGCGCCTATCCAGTAAAGGGTTGGGAAAAGGGACGCTTCAGAGACCCCTATTTGCGTGACAGCATGCAAGATTTTGACATAATGACAGACACACTTGAGTGCACAGTTAATTGGGACAATATGCCCAAAGTTCACGAAATGGTCAGAGCGTATTGCAAGTCTCGCCCCGATACCATTTGCACCACCCATATGTCACACGCCTATCCACAGGGCGCCAACCTTTACTTCATTTTTATTACAAGAATGAATCAGCTTGACGACTACCTGAACTACCACCGTGGCATACTAGACCATATCCAAAAGTCCGGAGCGGCAATAAGCCACCACCACGGCATTGGTAAAATGTTTGCGCCGTGGCTAGAAGGACAAATAGGCACCAACCAAATGGAAATTTTCAAAGTGTTAAAGAAGCATTTTGACCCCAACAATATTATGAACCCCGGCGGAACAATTGGACTAGACCTAAAAGAAGAAGAAAAGAGATTTATCCGCACGAAGTGGTAAGAAGATAATATGACAACTCAATAATGTGCAATAAAACAAGTTTTGCACATTATAAAAAAACGAAATAATATGACCACTCAATAATGTAC
>CAYJBW010000002.1:0-58661 GCA_964368255.1 uncultured Christensenella sp. | reverse complement strand
CAATTATTGTGCAATTTTCGTATCCAACGCCCTTTAGCGCGTCGATAAATTCTTTACCCTTCACATAAACAGCAGATGTCGCCACTTCGCTATCAACGCACTCTGTTTTTAACACAAAACTATGGGTGCCGAACTGTTTAATGTTTATTTCTCCCAATTTGTCAATTATTTTTGCTATTTTTTCTGTGTTGCGGTAGTTATGCTTTAGTGTTGCTACCGATACAATATCTTTGACATAGAGTATTCTTTTTAGGGAGGCAAAGCTAAAATATGAAGGGTTAATCATCTGCAAAGCATCGCCAACGCAGAACAGCTTTATGGTTACCGCCTTAAAAAACTGAAGGTTTATTTCCGTCAAATCCTGCACTTCGTCCAAAATCGCTAACGAATATTTATCTATCTTATCAATCCTGCTAAGCATTTGTTTGCTCATAAGATTGTTATCAACTAGCCCTTTCCTTACCAAAAAATCGCCATAATCTTTGGCGAGCTGATAGATTATTTCCCCTTCTTGGTAACTAAAACTACCCTTTCTCAGGCTCAAGTAGTCATTTTTATCTAGCATGCCAGTATCAGTAGCAGTGCCATAAATAAGTCCAAAAATCTCTTTATAAATAATTTCACTGGACAAATGCCGAATCTTTGGCAAACGACTTACCAACTGATGATTTTTTATATTGTTAATATAAATCTTGGTAAAATATCCTTCGTCCGCTATTTTTATATCACTTTTTATATAGTTTTTGTAAATGTCTTCTATCAAATAATAGTCAACTTTGTTTTCTAAATAATCTATTACGGCTTGCACTAAGCTACCAATATTCTCGTCTGTCACTGGCAAATTTATACCGATATAGTTTTCTATAGCTTTTTTGTGATGCTTGTCCCCAAAAATAATATTTCCTTGCTCAAAGTCCGTTAAAAACTTTTTTAGGTTGTCAATAAAGACATCTACTTTTTCTTTGGTGTCAACTAGTAGTCCCCTGGAAAAGGTTGTATAAAGTACTTTGCCCGTGTATCCACGGCATGCGGCATAGACAATCTTATCAATACAAATATTTGTCTTGCCACTTCCTGCCACCCCTTGAACAAGTACATTTTGGTCTTCTATGGTAACTAAATCTTTCTGCTCCCTGCTAAGTAGCGGAAAATTCACGGTGTTATTAGATAGCTTATATAGCTTCAAAAAATCTTTCTCAAAAATTATGTCACTAACCTTTTCTACCGATACAACCGCTTTGTCTTTCAAAAAATGCGCAATCAAACTTTGGTCATTGACGCGCTTAATCTTGTCGTCACCTTCGTAACGGTAAAAAATTATTTGCTTATTAAAATTCTCGCCTTTGGGCAAAGTTACACAAAAATAAAAATAATGCTCTTTGTTTATAGCTATTCTATAGGTATCTTTAATTATGTTTTCGGATACCTTAAACACACTTTTTGCAAAGTTGTCGTTAGATAGGCATAAGTTCCCTACCAGTGCGCTAATAACTTTGTCAACACCATCAAAGCGGGAAGTTTCTTTTACAAACCTTTCCGTTTTTACAATCATCCACTCACTTGATAGCACAATTTTTTTTATGCTGACAAAGTACTCCATAGTTTGACTAATCCTTTTCACTGGCAAAAATCTTGATATTGTTTATTAAGTCATCAAGGCTCCCGTTTAGCGCATCTTCCAATTTTTTGCTGTAAGATACCCTGCTGTCCGTTAATGTATTGCTTATAAAGTCATATATTCTACTTATATTGTTTACTTTTATTCCTTTTTCTACATTTTTCCTTGCGGTAGCTTTTTGCTTCTCCTCTTCTACAAGGAAACTTTCTTGTACCTTGTCTCTTAACATCTGCAAGGCTCTTTCTTTATTTTTTAATTGTGAGCGTTCGTCCTGACATGTCACAACAATATTGGTGGGAAGGTGCCTTATTCTTACCGCAGTTTCTACCTTGTTAACATTTTGTCCGCCTGCTCCACTGGCGTGGAAAACATCAATTTTTAGGTCGTTATCGCTGATTTCTGGGCTTTCTTTTATCTGCAAGGGAACTACTACCACAAGCACATTAGCTTGCTTTTTCGCTAAAGTATCCACTTTCCTATGCATTGCGCTTTCCGTACCAAGCAGGTGGTATGCATCCTGACCCACTATCCTTAGCTCACCTTCCTTAATTCCGCCTAGATAATTTACTATGCTTTCTTGGCAATCAAAACCTTTTGCCGTGCAAAACCTTTTGTACATTTCAAAAATAATCTTGCAAAACTTGTATGCGCCTTCGCCTTTCGCCTTGAAGTTAATAAGCGCGCCATCGCTATAAACAATTTTTTCTTTGGCAATGAGCGTCAAAATATCTTGATAAATATTTTGTATATCCTGCTCAATAAAGGCAATTTCTTTCTTTATTAGTTCTTCATATTCACTTTCAGCGCTACCTTTTAGGATATCAATACAAAGTTGCTTTTCTTTTATCTTATTAGCTAGCTCTTGCCTTTTGCTATAAATACCTGCTAGGCTTTTTTGCTCCTTGACTAGTTTTCGCCAATAACTATTGTGCGCAATAATTTCTGGTGCGGTAATTAGCTTCGCTAAAGTTTCGTACCTTGCGCAGTAACTTTCAATCTTTTGTAGTATCTCATCAATATGGCTCATTGCTTCACCCATTTATACTCAAGTGCTTAATGCAAGTAAGGAAAGCATCTATACCTTTATTTGTGGTCAATGTTGGTTGCATTTGTACTAGAGAATGTATTGTTGGCTAGTATTTCCACATCGGCGCCACTTGAAGGTATTCTTATTCCTACAACATTGAGTTCAAAATAGTTATACAGTATGGTAGTATTTGTGTTACTGCTAAGTATCGCTATATTATGATCGGAAAAGTTGGTACCAGTAATACGCAAATCGCTTTGACCTGACTGTATAGAAACGCCAACCCAGTTGCTGCTAAAAATGCTGTTGTCCATTTCTAGATTGCCGTTGACAAGCTCCACTCCCCTATGATAGTAATATATATTGGTATCTACCATATATATTTTGCCCGTATAATGAGTGCCTGTCTTTATCGCCACCGCATATTCGTTTTTATTCCCGTCAAATTCGCAATCATAGATACCTATAGAATTGGCATTGTTATTTATCATTAGACCAACACTACCCGCTGAAGTTGCTTCAAACTTAATTATCTTGACGGTGAGCGCGCCTGCGTTAACGGTTATGCCGCCTATTTTAGTAAGTATATTTCTATCATTGTCATAACAACCGACTATTGTTACTGCAGCATTGACATTAAGCGTAATGGCAGAATAATCTCCAGCGGATAGGTACAATTTTAGGCTATCATTCTCACTGATGTTATTTATAGCTGTTTGTAGTTGCTCATCACTTTCAATTACTACCGCATCATCTTCTGCTAATATCTCATACTCGCCTGCTGTGGTAATATAGATAGCATAGTTGTGGAATGCATTTATAAGGTCAGCATAAACATAGTTGTTTTCTTCGTCAAGCTCCTTATACAAACTACCGTCAAGACTGGCATTCTTTAGTGTCAACCTATAATAAGTTTTGCCGTCTGCTTCAAAAATTTGTCCCATATCAAAAGTTGTATAGATATGCTCACTTTCTGCATTAAGCTTAAATCCAAGTATTCCTGCTTGATATAATCCTAATGTATAATAGCTCTTTACTTCCGTTTCCGTAATAATCTTGCCAAAATCTCTGGGACGGTCTGTACCTACAAGTCCGCTAAATACAACGCTCTCTTCTATGTTTGCTACATCGCTTAGGTACTGCACACTAATCTTATCTATATCTACATGCATTTCCTTTGCTTGAACGGTGATAAGTTTATCTTCTATATTCATAGACGGATAGTTATTGCCACCGTCAATCAATATGTCGCAACGATAACTACCAACATTTATTACTCCGTTAGTCACATATTTGGTTTCTCCACCTTCTATATAACTATAATTGTATGTAACAACTACGCCACTAGGCAAATTGCCGTCTGCATCGTGCAAATTGTTGATTAGCGGGTTTTGTCGCCGTCCGCTGTACACTATCTTATCCGACAAAACGCTATAGGTTATGTCAGGCTTAGTAATTAGTATAATTCTTGACAACCTGTCTGTGTCGAATATATAGTTTCCACTGTTATTGCTTGTAATAATTTCGAACAGTACTGTGTATTGCCCCACATCGCTAGGCGCTACAGATAATACTTCGTCTTGGCTATTACGGTAAGTAATAGTATAAACAACTTCAGAAATTTGCAAATTGGGTACTAGGCGGTCAAACAGCGTAGCATTAAGCAAGGCTGAGTCAGTAATATCAGTTTCCCTTCTAATGTTTGCTATTTCGTTGTCAAGATACCTTTTGGTTGCAATAGTAACTCCTTCGTACAAATCATTATAAGCCCTAGTCTTGGCTGCTGTATCGCTATAACCTTGCTTGCTATAAGCACTTACTAATGCGTCTTTTTCGTTATAGCTAGAGAACCATTTGTCAACAGACACTCTTGGCAAACCTTCCTTCACCAACAAAGGATGCTCTTTGCCATTGTATACACGAGTTATTGTGTTGCCCGTCTCACTGTCACCTTCGAACACAATCAGTTCACCGCTTATTGTGACAGCAGATATTTTGAGCGTAAAGATTATTTCTCCGAACATGTTGTAGTCGTCAATTCTCACCTTTATTTCGTATTCTCCTGCATTAAGCGGATAAGCAGTTGCGCTAAATTCCTCTTGGTCTTGACTGACTAGCTTGTACTCAATTAGGTAACTAGAACTTGGCAAATAATCAAAAGTGCCGTCACTTCTTAGGAACCTTAGGGTGTTATCAGTTATGTTTATGGGTAACTTGTAGTATCTGCCATTGTAGAAATTATGGAGCGCATAGTTGCCACCTAGGTTGTTAAGTATATTGGTTTTTTTGTCAACTTTGTCCACGAATATTGTCAAATCTAAGTACTTCCATGTAGAAGAAGCATCATAGTACCATCCGCGCACCTTGTACCCTTCGCTTGTAGCTAAGTTGATATTGACATCATTAAGGTCCCACATCAAAGATATTATTTCTCCGCTTAGCACATCTCTTGCTTTGGGCATTTCGCTAGACCTTAGTGTCACGCCTAACGGCCAGTGGATAGCAGGCACATAACTAGATGAACTTGGCGGAACTTTCGTCCAAGTAAAGTAGCCAGTTTGACCTTCAGTTTTTGTCTGCAAAAACTCTATATTGCTTACAGCGGTGTATAAGTAAGGTGTCAAATTAAGTGTAATTTCAAAGCTTATTGTCTTACCGCCAGCAGGTAAGAATGCTAGCTTATCGCTGGTAGAATCCATCTCGTAAGCTACCTTGAAGTTTATCTTCTTGTCCACTACTTTGTAAATGGTCTGTTCCGCTATAATGTTAAAGTAAGTGTCAAGCTCTCTGTTTGCTCCTAGTTGAACAAAATAGTTCCCTATAGTATTAGGTTCGTTGACATCCTTTTTCTTCTGGTAGTTGTTATCATAAGGAGTGCTAAAGTAGTCGTGTATTACATAAGTATTTAGGCTATCTCCACCAAAGTAACTATAAAGCTTGGGCTCAATTACTATTACATCGAACTTTATGTTGGGTGAAAAGTTTATATCAGGATAGTTTACTTTATCCCAACCAAGCACACCGACAATGGCATTTTCGCCTTCATAAATATGCGGGCTGGTTGTAACAATACGGCTTAGTTCCACATCCATAAATGACAACGGTACTTTTTGCCAGTTCTGTTCATTCTCCACTTTGGAGAAGTTGTAGTACATGTAAGCGTAGTTCTTTTGTAGCTGATTATATGCGCTTCCTGCGCCAACAACTAAATACAAGGTGCCACCGTCAATATACCCGCCGAGTTCGATATTTACATTCTCAATTTCTATGTCTTCTGTGACAAATCGCACACTAATTACATGCCCTAGATAACTAAACTGAGCCATTATCATCCTATCTTGAGCAGTGCCAAGAAGTATATCTTTGAGTTTGTACTCTCCTGCTGCGCCAGGCTGCAAACGCCATGCTGGGTTAACTTCTATCGTAGTCCCGTCCCAGAAATTTATGGCTACAGTTTTTGGATATTCTAAATCATAAGGATTAAGCATCATTGTTGTGCTAGCAACATTGATATAATTACCTTCCATCGCGCCTAAGCTCTTTAATGAGTCTTCGTCATAATAGTCCAGCGTAGTAATACTTTGATTTATCGTCTTTACTTTGATATTCCAATTGGCTAAAGACGGTGCATTTTCGTATATTTTAGTGGAAATTACTTCTCTACTTGCGTTAAGCATAGATATTTTTACACTTCCGCCACCAGAATAGTTAAACTCTACTGCATTTATTAGTCCGTTAATTGCATCTTCTACATCATAAGACTTTATTCTTACCGAAACATTCTGTTCCGCTAGGCTATAAGATAGTGCCCCCGTGTCCCAAACAACATTATTATATAGCGCAACATCGCCATTAGAGAAGCGCACGCCCAGTGTGTTTGGCAGTATAAACTTCTTGTTGTAAGTGTCTAATATATTGTCATTGATGGGATTTATAGACAAAATGTTTGTGTTTTCCAAAGTGCTAAATTGATTGAAGTATCCAATAAATGTCGCATTGGAAACATCGGTAGGAAGAACTCTATCTCCACCATAGAACGCATCGGTTGTGAACACTTTGTCTATCTTCCTGTCCAAATAAACAACAGCAATAATCAAGGTGTTGGTATTACCTCTGCTGTCCGACAGGGTTATTTCAAACTGTCCTGTGCCGCCTTCATAAATGTTTTCGTAGAACTCCAAACTGTAAGAAACATTTACCATGCCCACATCTCTAATTTCGTTATTTTCCGTAATGGTAGCGTATGCTTTTACCTTGGTGGGAAGTACTGGATAGAGTGGGTCAATAATTATTTTGTTTTTCTCAGTGTAGTCTTCTATAGTGCTTTCTTCACTGTTATTAAAATAGTCCACATAGGTAATGTTCATTTGGACGAACTTATAAACTACGCCGTCTTTTTTGAAGTTGTTGTTATTTTGAACTTTGCTGCTATTAGATACATATACAGAATCAATCTGAGAAGACTCTTGGCTATTTTCTAGCTTGGTTTTGTCAAGTTTCAGCACATGCCTATTCCTGTCTTCTAGTGGCGTAGTGCTAGTAGCTCTTTCTATATTGTCGCTTACAAAAAGCACCAAACTAACTTCTCTCTCATTGGACATTGCATCAAAGGCTTTTTGATAAGATACATCCGAATAAGAGTTAGTTCCGTCAATAAATGTTAAGTAATATGAAAGTGGAAGTTTGCCAATAACATTAGGATTAGGTGCGCCCCCTACAACAACACTGTTATAAACATAATTATAGTAAGAATAAAGGGTTAGATTGCCACCGCTTTGAATGCTCTCAAGCAAACTTGCAGAACTGGTTTTTAACAATCTATCTATTATTTTTGCTTCATACTCCTCGTAAGTGGGTGATGCGTCGTTATTGCTTATTACAAAGTCGTAGCTATGCTCCGCAATTCTCGTATCAACCAATGCTTTGGCAATATATAGTTCGTTTAATTCTAGCACCTTTTCTAGAGCAATAACAGATTTGCTCTTTAACGCGCTTTGTAGTCCGCTCAAGTCGCCACTTGTTAGATATTCGCGCTCAAATAGGTTTTTATCGAGCTTTTCTAACTCTAATTTGTACTCTCCGACAATGGAGATTAGAGCCATTATTGCAAAAAAGTTTGTTCTGCCTTGGTCAATAGAATCATACATTTCATAGAGATTTTGCTTTATTTCCAAAACAATGGCGCTAATTATTTCTTTGTCTTTATTGCTACCATAATCTGCTATTGATACGCTCTCCCAGTTTAATATTATAGCGTCAATAAAGCTCTGAATTTCTTCATTACTAATTAGTTTTATATCGTTATATATATTTACTATTTCTAACAAATTCTCTTCAATGTCGCTTATTTGTCCAAACAAGTTCTTATTGATTACATTATCAATAATTGCTTGTTGTTCTTCACTGGCCGTTTCATACACACTAGAGTATCCATTGCTAAAAGCATCATAAATAGCGTTGCGCATATCCTCATAATCGCTACCTATTGTGAACAAACTTAACTCGTCATAATAGGTTGCTCTCGACAATTCTTCTTTGATTTCTTCAATGGCTACAAACAAATTATGTAGTTCTTTAGCAACCATATTATCACTTAGTATATCGAACGCGTTGTACTTAATGCCTTCACTGTCGCCCATATTGCCACTTTGTACATAAGAAGCATAAATCTGAGTTAGGATATCATCAAACTGCTCTTTATTTGCTGAATATAATAGATTGTATATGTCGTAATAATAGGTTTTGGTAAGGATAATTTCGCTTGCATTTATTTTCTGGGTATAAGCTGTTATTGCTTCCTGATAAACATAAGCCAAATAGTCTTCTTTGGTATAAATTGATAACAAGTTCGGTCTGTCTATACCTGTCAAACTCCCCGATGTTCTATCTTCGCAACCAGCAAGTATCATATTATTTATTAGGTTGGAATAATACACATATTGCGGTTCGGCACCTGACACATTTGTGTTTGTAATAACATCTAGCTCCACGCTAGAAAGCATGGTCATAAGAATGCTATAAAAATAGCTATTTATTAGTCCTTCGCCAAAACTTTCGCTAACATCATAGCGATTAAGCAAAATATCATATACGATACTGTGATTGTGTTGGTTGAATGCAAGCTCATAGTCTATTATTTGCTTTTCTTCATTGCTAGCTACATTATCATAATAATATATTACCGCGTCTGCCTTGCGAAGTGCAGTAAGAGTATCATCCATTGTCAAATAATTCTTATAGCCAAATGTCTCACTTACCATAAGTTCTTCATAAATAACTCTGGCAAAGGAATAAATATTATTGTCAAGATACTGTTTTTTCTCCTGCATAAAGGATGTCTTTTGCGTTGCCCTTTCACGGTACATTTCTACGAGCAAGTTAAATGCGATAAGTGTAATATTATTGGCGGCAAGTTTTTTGCTGTTTAGTTGCGCTACATTGGTTCGTCCGTTAACTAAGTCGTAGTTAGTATACGCTGTAACTAGTGCCTTGTAGGCATTGTCTTTTACTCCTAGTAAACTTTCCTTATACCACTGTTGCATATATTTGACATAATTTTCTCCGCCACTAAAGTTTTTCATCATTTGCAGGAAGTATTTTGCTTTAATAAATGTTGCAAATTCTTCTGCGGTAAACACATTGTTATATGTGGTTATAATATCTACATTCATAACATTTATGTAGCTATCTATTCTTGCCTTGGTTAGCCCGACCTTGTCTGCGTTTGCATACATTAGGTCATAAGCGGCACTGCCTTGCAGTACATAGAAGAATATTTCTTGGGCTCTCTTTCTTATAGCCATTGACATAAGCGGATTTGGGTCATACAGATAATAGTGGAGTGTGAAACGCTTATCGCCATTGAATCCGTCACTTGGGTTTAGGTACTTATTATTTATTTCATTATAATTGTCGCTACCTTCTGCGTAACTGTTTAGGAACAAATCAAAGGCTTTATCTGCCAAAGTATCGTACATGCTAGAAAAGCTTCTACTTGCTGAGAAGTCCAAACCTGAGTACTGAGCGGAATTGTCAGAAATAGCGTCTACCACGAGGGAATTCGTCGCCTGATCTGCTTTGCCATAGACATAGTCCATATCTTCGGTTGCAAGTTCTACCAAGTATTTTTTATAAACAATTATAGCTGCTGAGTATTTATCGGAAACGCTTCCTGGGATTTCTGCCAAAATCCCGTCCATAACAGCTGCCATTTCTGTGTCGCCGTTTATTAAATGAGCGTTATAAATCATAAGCCACTTTTCTTCTTCTGTCCCTACAAGCACATCTATGTGAGAAGTTGCATTATCTCTTTTGTAAGCGTAAATCTCATCCCAATACAAAACATTGGTTGCGCTAGTAGGTTGGTAACTAATATAATCAAAGTCCACAACTTTTTGAATAGTGCCGTTTCCGTCAACATAGGTAGGTACTATAGTATTGATAGTTTCTCTAATAACTCTGTTGACATACTCAGTTATTGATTTGTCTTTTACTGTTTCTCTATAGTTTTCCCAAGCGGTAGAAAGTGCCTGTTCTATATAAGGACGATAATAATCGGAATATGAAATAATAAACTTAGCAAGCACTGTTTCGTCTAGCGCATTGCTGTCGTATATGTTGAATAAGAACTCAGTAATAGCTTGAGTCATCATCACATCGTCAATTTCGTATATATCTTCAAAATCCATTGCCGGCGCAGAAATGTTTGCAAGAGCTATCTCACCATAAGAACTTAGATTTTTCCAGTCATAGCTGATATATGTTTGCAAAGCATTGCTTATTAAATCCGCTCTTTCTGTAGTCATGCCCAGAATGCTACGCATACGCGCTCTTTCTGCATCCGTCACCCTATCATACAGTCGCAAATATACTTCTTTGTTTATATATATTAACAAATCATTAGATATCTTTGTCTTTAATTTGGCATTGTATTCTCTATCACTGCTAGAAAATTTGTTACTGCCCGGATCGTTTAGCTTGTTATATTTAAGAACTTTTAGCTTTTGGTATTCACTGAGTTCTGCGCTATTTACCGCATCTTTTCCCTTAAATTGTGAATAGATATTTTCCCACTCAATGTATATATCAATGTTTCTATTTTTCTCATTTTCCTTCTTGCCACTCGCTACCCAACTAGCATACTCATTTGCAAGCTCTTCATATAAAGCGACGCTTAACCTATCTAAATAATCACTTGGATTAAAGCCTGTTTTTTCGCTCATTAGAATGATTAGCCCATTGACAAGGTATAAGCCATTCGCCCTTTCTTCTTCTTCTGTGCTGTTGTTTAGCTTGTTTTTAAGCAAATTATAGGTTGCAAAAATTACATCGTTTTCTAACTCCTCATTCATCGCTACAAGCTCAGCAGCAGCTTGCGTTGAATAGCTAACAATAGGATTGCCGTCACTGTTAAAGTAGTTGTCCCACATTAACGCTTTTATTAGCAAGTCATATTCTGCTTTTACCTGTTGATTATATAAATTATATAGATACTTTGTATTGGCGTTGGTATTGGAAATATAGCCAGTAATATCTCTATCAAAGCCACCAATTGAAGCAATCTCGTCATCAGTAATATATCTCGTCCAGCTAATCTCTGGCAAAACAGGTGTGCTCCAGTTGCTATAGTAGTACTGCTCGTCAATAACACCAATATAATATTTGTCATAATCTACAAACATTATTTGGGCAAGTGTATTGGGTACATCACCCAAAATTCCGCCTAATGGGTCGTTAAACGCATGAGTTGTTTTGTAGGTTGCTTCTAGCTTCCTGTTTAGTACAATTACTTGCACTTCAAAGGACTGTTCACCCACAATGCCTGTAGCCCCTTCTCCCACCCGTATAAATCCGCGAAGTAGGTAGTTGCCACCTTGGTATGCGCTTGCTGTGTTGCGGAAATATCCATATTGAATATTCTGATATGCGGTGCTAGCTTGCAAGTAGAACAACTCTGTATCATTAAGGTTCTTCCAGTCACTACCGTCAAAAAATTCCCACTTAACAATTCTTTGTGTACTAAACTCTGTGCTTTCTTCAAACTTTACATCCGCTACAACAGGAAGTGGATATGTTGCGCTATTATATGGATCAATAAAGTATAGTGAAGGCAGGGCAATTTGACTAACTGCGCCGCTTTCATTAGTTGCAAGGTTAGGTAGCGTTACATCTTCCACAACTCTACGATATATTACAACATAAATTACTATGCCTGACTGGTAATTGTCTTCTTCATAGGAATATCCTGGCAGATACATCCTAAGTTTTATCCTGCCTGGATCGGTCAAATACGCATAACTGGCAAGAGTATGTCCGTATTGGTCATAGGTAATGGCAGAAACTATATCTCTTGGTCTATTTGTGTCGTCTACTAACCTAAATGTCACATCGCTAAAGGTATAGCTTTCCCCTAAATTATTAAAGAACACATTTAGTCCCTTATTCGGCAATGTCAAGTTGCCGTTATAATGCATTACATCGTTGTATGGGTCTAAGGTTATGGTGTTAAGTTTTATATTGCTGTCGTCATCCATGCCTTCAATTACGGGCATTTGTTGGTAGCTTATTCCATAAAAGTCCATAGGCTGAACGGTTATATACAGTTCGATAGCCTGTGTCTGTCCTATCTGCTCAAGCTCAGTTCTCTTAGTAATATCGTAGTAGCATTTTAGCGTTGCGGTGGCAAAAAGCGCTCTATTTATGCCCGTTCTAAATATGCTCTCGGTAAACACATCTTTCTTAAATACCCAGTCAACATAGTGCGTATTTATTTCCGTAGAAGAATAATTTTGCGCCGTAATAATTGCAGAAATTGTGGTAGGAATTAGGCTTACATCTAAGCCGTATTCACTGCCTGCCACATAGTATTGATAAGGATTAGTAATGTTGATTACTCCGTTATCTATATTGTATAGGGTTGTTTCTCCGTCTGCGTTGTAGAAAGTCTTGTTAATGTTCTTTTTGGGAATGTATACTTGCAAGAACAAATCTTCTTTTTCGGTGGGCAGATTGTAGTAGAAGTTGTAATAACTTCCCTCACTGGTGCCAGAAGATCTCAAGGTGTCAATATACTTAACGGGTATCCTAGACGCTATATCCGTTGCTAGGATACTTCTGCTTGTCGCTCCCACTGTCCACATACGAACATCATAACGCACCACACCAGAATATAGATATTCTACATCAATAAAGGTGGGCAATGGATAGTCTTGTCCATACCTTTCTGTGCTGTCTTCATTATACAATTCCGCCGTTAATGCAATGTCGTTAGTTATTCTGTCGTCAACTTTAGCGGTAATAACAACATTTACTTCATCTATTGCAGAACCTTGTGATAATTTGTTTAGCTTTATTTCTGTTAGGGAAATTGTGCCTGTTTGCTGTGTCAAGCCAAGTACTCTTGCATTAAAGTCGCTTTCCGTTATGCCTAAGTAGTTGATACTAGGCACAGCGTTATTCATATTACCATTCTTATAATAAAGCACAACGCTACCAAGCAAATAGTTTATGTAATCATAAGGAGATGCGTATTTTTCTGCGTTGTTCTTGTTGGGAACGGTAAGAGCAAATACCTTATGAATGTTGATATACAACATATTTGCGCCTTCAAAAGCGCTATACATTTCTTCAAAATCAATTTGGTAGTAACTATTTTGCTGCGCAAGCTCAAGCACAGGAGAACTGCCTTCTGCCATTCTTCTTACCCTGTTAAAGCTAATGTTTTCTATCTCAAGACTGCTAAATGCAAAGTCTATTGCAAGCGCTTGCTCATTTATTGTGCCCGTTGCTATCGTGCCAATAAGTGTCATTTCAAAGCCCGGTGTAGGATGATTAAGCATATAAATCAGTCTATTTATACTGTTTTCGTACCCAGCGTAACCAACTTTTGATTTGTTCCAATCAACTGTCAAAGTGAAGCGGTCAAAAATACCTTCGCTCTTTGCTTCGTCAAAATATACCCCTGCATAGTTATACGGACTGCCTGCTTTTATTGAATTTAGTTTGTCGAGTAATCTTGTGCTTTCCGCAGAATAATAGTCTATATCAATATATCCTGTAACGGGCTTATTCTTGATGCCATTATATTCTTCCAAATTGTATATTTCTATCAAGCCTGGGACAATGGTGCGTTTTAGCACATTTATCTCCAAAACAAGCTCTTGCGAAATAATTCCATCCCCGGCTTCTATTATATAGCGCGCATAGTAAATACCGCCGTGACGACTAAAAATGTACTTGTTATCATTGCCGTACATACTACGGTTTGTGCCACTATAAATGGCTGGATACCACTCATCATCAATGCCATTATTTATATGCCACATTATGTTGCGGACGGTAATTTCTTCTCCGCTTTCTAGTACCGCAACAAAGCCTGTGGGCAGATAATATGGCTTGTAGGGATCAACAACAATTTCCGTTGTACTCACTTCTAAGCCCATATAAGTGATGGTTTGTACATTTAGTTCGGACACTAATATGTTCATCATCACCCAAAAACTTTCACCAAGCTTATTACTTGCCTTTCCATAAACGACTAGGTCGACATTCTTAAGTACAGCTCCCACATTGATAAAGTACTTATTATCCTGCCCTAGGCTGATAATACCTAGCTCATCACCTTTCATATTGGTGGTTGTCCAAGCAACATCATATTTTGTCTTAATCTTAGTAATTTGGTTGTTTATATAGTAAGTATTTTCTCTAAATAATTCTACTGGCAATCCGTTATCAGGGCTATATGTATCATAGTTATAATCGGTGTAATATGTCACAGATTGTAATTCTGACGCTAGGTTGGTAATGTGCATAACCACCCATATTTCGCCATTACCATCGCCCACTGTGCCATATACAACCAGGTTCCTTTGCTCTGTTACTGGGTTGGCTAAATAGAAGTTACCACCTTTTTCTTTAATAATGTTTAGTTCTACACCGTCTTTGTTGGTAGTCTTCCACCGTACGGGATAATTCTTTACTATTCTTTGTGATTTGGAGTCATAGGACTTATTAACCCACAGATAAATGCTGGAAGGAAGATGCGCAGAAGAATCATAAGGATTGATAGCAAATGACTTGTATGCTTCGTCCGCCTCGCCAAATTTTGCCTGCGATATCCTTATACTTGCCATTGACGAAGTAATGCTGCCGAATTGGTCCACCGTGTAACTAGTCACTAGATTGACAAGTTTGGTCACTTCTTCGGAGTCGCTCATATATCTTTCTGGCACTACAACCTGCAACGGTACATTTTGGTACCCAACGGATGCAATAATGCCAAAAATAGCTTTCGTTCTATTAGATGTGCCAAACAGTGTTGCGGTACCATTTACATCAATCTTTGTCCTTATACTTTCCGCCCCTTCCCACATCAGTTGTACGGGTAAATAGTTGTTGTAATAAACATCGTCACTTATGCCCATAGGTCTGTTGCTTACAATTCTAAATCTTCCTGTTTCTCCCTTAAAATACACCTTCACGCTGTGTATTTCGCTAGTTTGAGTGGGTAGCGTATAAGATGATTCTATTAAATAGTCTATTGTATACTTACCTGCTTCTTCATTGTCAATTTGCACATAGTCAATTTCTTGGGCTAGCACACTAACTTCTATAGCAATCTTAAGCGCATTTCCCTTTTCTCTGTCGCCAAAGTAGGCATAAGCATAACCTTTGCTACCCCGCCAAGTAATGAGTGATTCGTCATAGCTCCACTGCAAAGACAGGTTCGACAAGAAGAATTTGTTTACTCCTTCTATATCATAGGTCAAATCCCTAACTTTCTCTTCTTCGCCATCTATGTATGTTTCTTCGCCGTAAACATTATTGAACTTTATTTCTATGCCGTTAGTTTGTATCCCGTCAATAATTGGGTTGTAATTGCTGTTTAATTGTTTTTTGAGAGCGTATGAGTAAGGGTCAATTTGTATAGCTCCCACAATAGGCGTTTCTTTATATGACTTCTCTGCAATGATACTTCTATTGTTTACCAAAACATAGACTTCAAAGCTCTTTTCCATAATACTGTTCTGTCCAATTTTTAGCTTAGAAATCATATTTGGAGTAAACACATCCGCAAAGCCCGACAAGTTGTAGCCGGCATTGGTTATGTTGCTTACATTAAAGTCTGTTATACTACACTTTAGTACACCCGTTTTGCCGTTATCATACAGTACAGCAACTTGTATGGGCAAATTCTTGTTAAAAGTTGGGTCGACAACAATTTTGTTGCTTAGTATGGTTTCTATTTTGTATGTTCCGTTTTCGTTAACAATTTCTACCCTGTAAGTTATCTCTGCGCCAAACAAGCGCGCAAGTGGGTTATATGTTGTTTTGCCAGTAACTATTTGTGTACTTTCTTCACTATAGTTAGGCTTCATTACAACTTTGATACCATCAAAATATACATCTACTTTGTCTTTCCACTTCGAGTTCTCACTATAAATACTCTCCACAGTTACATTATTTAGTGGCATTGCGTTTGGTGTGCTGTAGTTAGCGGCAACTATTGAGCTTAGGTCAATGCTAACAAAGCGTATTCTCGCCTTAATTGTTGCTGTGGTGTCTTTTACACCGATTAGGTCAAACAGCGGGTCACTTTTGCTGTCAACCATTATACTAAAGTTGATGTACCCATTGTCCTTGGATACCGTAGAATAACTGTTCTTGGTGCTTAGTAGCATTTCTAGTATGCCAAATGCGCTAGACTCCCCGAAAATGTTGTTTTCTCCAAGCAGCTCATCGAAAGCTGACTTTAGCACTTCTTTACTTATCCTATATTTAAGTCCGCCTGGACTTTGATTGGCGTACTCTCCTACTGGTAAGAAATATTCTATAAGCAAAATATTCGGGTTAGCTATGTTGGTATAAATATTAAACACATTCTTTATTACAGGTTCGCCAATACCGTATGTTATCTTGGTAACACTCACTTTTATGGTGTTGTTGACAACAGATTCCCCCAGTGAGTTAGTGGTTATGCTTTCGCTTATTGCTCCGCTTATCCTTAGTCGCTCGTTACTCTTGAGCTTTTGGGGGGTGTTCGTCCCTGATACATCTCCAACAAGGGTGCCAAGGAACTTACTAAGGTCTGTTTCTGACTTGGCATTACCCACTCTTAGTTCCCCTTCAAACTCTAATGTTGTAACATCTGGCAACAATAGTTTGGAATAAGCGTCACTTTGCATAGTGGTATCGGCAGGGAACATTATTGTGGTGAAATCTTTTCTTACTAAATAACACTGTACAATTAGCTCATCGCCTTTATAGAAAGTTAGACCTATCTTGCCTGTGTCAAGGTTGTAAGAAATAACCAATCTAGCATCTGTGAAGAAATCTTCCCCTAGGTATGATTCTAGTTTTGTTTGGTCGACATCAAGTAGTTCACTAATCATAGTCATTACTGACTTATCGTCTTGCCTAATCTTTTGGATTAGTTCTTCCGTTATTGTATAGTAAATATTATTTTTGTCGTCAGAAGTGAAGTTCTCCATAATAATGCTATAAAGTTCTTCATTCTCAAACTCAATATTCCCTATATCTTTATCCAATAAGACAAGTACTGCTTTGAGCAAATCGTTGTAGCCTGCCACCATTAAATTAGTTAGGTTAATATTCTCAAAATACACCTTCGGGAAGCGTAATGCTGCAAGATCCACCGTGCCACCCACCCAAGAATATAGTCCGCTTATGTCTAAATACATAATTTCGTCACGATAATACGCGCCCATAAATTCTTCCTTTTGGGCATCCAATATCCTAATAGTCATTTGGTTTGTTTTATTATTGACACTATTTAGGTCGGTTACAACTTCCATATCAAAAAGTTGGTCGCTGATTGCAGGAATAAAAATCGTACCTTCAAACTCATTTTTGCCCAAACTAGCTTCGGTAAATTTGCTCTTGACAAACTTACTGCCTTCCGTAATTGTGTTGGTTTCAAAGTCATAAGTCATGTCTGCCGTCACAAAATATTTGCTCGCGTCACGCATTGTTCCGCTAGCCTTCCAACTTGTAGTTTTTGCCACATTGTCTTCTAGTTGTACATTTATTTTGTCGGCAAATATGTATCTAAAACGGCTTTCTAACAAGCGGCTCAAACGGAAGTCAAGATACTTTTGTGTCAATATATCGAACTTATCGCCTATATCATTAAGATACAAGTCCATACTTGCGCCAATTACATCGGTAATAATACTAAGGTCGACATCCTTAATCTCCAAACTGTCTCTGTTTTCTGCAACCTTAACATAACCTATGTTGTTGACACTCATAAGCAAACTTAAGTTCACTTTTTCATTATTGCGGTTAAATAAGCTAGCTACTTCACCGCCATAAAAATTTTCCGTCATATCAAGACTTTTTATTGCGGTATAAAAGACATCAAACATCATAGTAGAACTAAAGTCGCTTAATACCTTTTTACTATTCCCCGAAGATATATAAAGGTCTCTGCTGTCATAATAAAAAATCGCTCTATCCACGAACTCTTCATTATCAAACACCTTGACATAAAACAAGCTATCCGGTATATTCGCCGCATAGTATGCTTTGTATGTTATGGTGTAGTTTATTTCGCTAGTATATATAGTATAAATTGTTTCAACATACTTTGATGGCGCTTTTTCTAGGGCTTTGCCACCTTCCACCAAACCGCTATAAATCATGTCTAAGGCACTGTTTACCGTTATTGTTGCTGCTGGCTTTTTGTTATCGTCATCATCGGGGTCGTCAACAACAGCAGTACTACAGGCAGCAAGAACTGTCGTCATCATGACGATTATTAGAACTAACAATAAAAATAACTTGCTCTTGCTCTTAAACATTTATATTACTTCCTCCGTTTAGGACACTCTTAACTGTATCAAGTTGGAATAATAAAGTATCCCATCAATTTTGAAGCTTGTAGATGTAACAGTGTTCCCTACTGGCGCTCCGTACACTATATCGGTAATATGCTTCAATCTCAAATTATAGTTTATTCCATTTATTACTTCGTTGTTTATCTTATACCCTTCAATATCTTTGTTGGAATAATGAAGTAGCATATAACTGAAATTGTCAATATTATCATAGGCATTGCCTTCGCCATTGGTCACATAGATGTTTTGGTTTTGTGCGGTATCCCAATAATCTGTCCTTACTGCCATAAACAATTCGCTTGGCAAGCTATCGGGATTTGCAAAACCTATTTGCGTGTATACATTGTAGGCGTTCCTAGAATAGTAAGCTATCGGTTTGTAGTCACTAAAGATAACTTTTACCGTTACTTCTTGGGTATAAATTATGTTGCTGCTTCCCACTCTTATTAGCACGGTCATACTCTTGTTTCCGTTGACACCGCCCTTAAGCCGAGCTGGCTCCTTAGTAAAATCATATTTCTCATCTATCATAAGCAATGCATTAGCATTCCTTTGGCAACGGTCAGAGAAGCTTACATATTCTCCAGCTGTATTCTTTGTCGCGTAAGACAAATCCGTTTGGTTGTCCGGCCAGCTGTAGAAAATCTTGGCTTGATACTTGCAAGCAAGCAGGAATAATTCTTCATTTTCTGTAGTTGTCCTTGATGCAAAGTTCATAAGTATATTGATAGCGTATTCATTCCTTGCCATTGCTTCCACTTCCGGGTAGCTGTCCGCTATGAACTTTTCTAACTCTTTGATAGCTTCTGCATACTTTTTGTTCCACAAGAACCTAATTGTCAGGTTATTAGGGTCGTAATAAATATTATTTGAGTGCAATGTTAGGTTGCCCGTTACTGGATAAACACTATCTACACTCATTACTACCGCAGCAACCCCGCTCTTAACAAGCAACTTACTTTCCATTTGCGGGTATAATTCATAACTGCTTTCTACATCTACAACCTTTATCAACTCGATACTCATATCGTCAAAATTATAATTTGCTACAGTTTCCGCCGATGAAGTAGGTAGTTTTATATCCCTAACAGAAATTCTTCCTATGCTTTCGTTGCCTATCTCAACTACTGCGGCTACTTTGGTTACATTTTTGTCTGGGTTTAGCACAGCAGCTTTTGCTACGGTATCCCAATACATTACATACTTGTTCCTTACAAAAATCTCTTGCATGTCACTATCAAAGGTAGTGTTCTCTAGCATTATAGAGTCTTCTGGGTAGAACACTTGATATTTTACAGTGGTTTTAGTAATTATTTTGTTGTTCAAATCTTTCTTTACATCGCCATACTGGTCAAATGTGGGTTCCTGTATACTAAACATAATTTCGTATTTGTCCATTGCAGAGTTCTGTATATAGTTATTAAAGTAAAAATCAATAGGGTTAAGAAGTACTCTCACTTCTTCATTACCTTGTAGCACATTGTAATAAATACCGTTATAACTCCACTTGTTAACATATAGTTCTATAGATACTCTTTGACCTATTCTGCTATCTTTTATATATCCGTATATTCTTTGACTAGCTTTATCAAGGTTGCCCTTAACATCAACGGTAACACCGTCCCAAATAATTTTCATTATTTCGCCATTTACATCAATATAGCTTGGTATACTATCGATATTACTTAAGAATGGGTCACTTATTATTACCTTGTTTTGTTCTGTGCCATCTTTGTCAATAACTACCAAATCTCCGCTGTCCAAAGTACGGTTGTTAACAATTACTACTAGGTTGATTACCTGACTTTCCCCTGTTCTGCTATTAAACAGCGTACTTGTTACCAAATCATACTTGTTGCTGTCAAAAAGCTTTAACACTTCTGTTTTGTCAATTGATTGCCCTGCTAAATAACTTTGACCGTAGCTAAGTAGCCTATCCCCTGCCCTATAATAAATAAACAATTCTATCTTTCTTGCATCTTCATTGCTAGGATTTGTGTCCGGATAAAAGCTATAAACAAGGGTGTCAATGATTGCTAAGGTATTGGCTATTGACATATTGTCATTCTTTATCTGTTGCCAAGTCTTACCTTCAACAAGGGCAACAATGTCGCTTAGCACAGTGTTCAAGAACGGATTCTGACTGTGATTGTTATAATAAGTGTACCAACTGTACAAATATCCGTACAAATTGTTCTTGGCATTGCCTTTGTAAGTAATATTGCTAGAGATATTGTCATTATCCCAAACCGTGCTGAAGTAATAACTGAAACCACCATTTGCTTCGGCAAAATCTGCAATGAAAGTGCTTGGCAAAATGGTATAGTCATAGTACGGGTCTATGTAGTAATAGCCGTCGCTTGATGTATTGATAAGCTGTACTCTCTTAATTGCACTTACTATTTGAGATTCCATATATATTTCTCTCACAAACCAGTCAATACCCCTTTCAAATATGTTGTTTATCAAACTTCCTATGTCTATGTCAGAAATCAAGTTTCTTCTTACTGCGCTTATACTTGTGCTAAGTCCAGATATGCTGTCCACATTGGCCTGTACCATAAGGGGTATAAGTTCGTGCAGTTCCGAAGAAATAATATCAATGTCCCCTGCCTTAATACTAAAGTCCATAGCGCTGCTTATCATTTCCTTAAATATCGCGCGGAGTTCCACTTTGCTTTTGTAAAGATCGCTAGCTACTATATAATTGATGTCCTTCGTGAGCGGTTGGTACTGACTGCCGGAAGCGGAATTGACCCCCAGTCGCATCCAAACAATATTGTCAATTATTGCGCTGATTGCTTCATTATTTACCTTAGCTTTGGCGACAGTCATTGCATTTTGCACCGCAGCAATAATGATGTTTTTGTAAAGAGTATTAAGCAAGTTTGCATCTGCAAACATATCATAAATTCCGCAATTTATTTGTTCTCTTATTCTGTAAATGCCGCTAATTATTGACTCTATATTAAGGCTTGCTTCCATATAGTTCTTGTAATATAACGCATAACTTAGAGCATAGCTGTCCATTGCTTGCATTTCTTTAACAAAGGCTACAGACAACTCTTCTTTGATATAGTCGCTAATAATAATGTCATAGCTTCTGTTATACGCTACCCTTACATAGTCATCCACTTGCTTTTTGATAGCCGCTGCGCGCAATGCAAGTGATGATGTGTTGATAATATCAAGTATGTTCCTTGCATAGCTGTCTGCATAGCTTTCTGCCTCCGTTCTTAGTCTAGGCAGTGCATAATTGTAGCATTGCTCCGCCGATAACGGTTGTCCTGGTGGGTTAACTTGGGGATTAGAAATAATATCAAAGCCTATCCAACCCTTTACTAGCTCTGCCCTAATGGGAGCTAGAGATGTCATTCCCAAAATGTTCTGTGTTAGTGGCATAGCTACATTATTTCTTATAAGTCTTGCTGTTTCTATAAGTTTTTCTATGTTGGCTTGTATCCTTATAAGGTTCATATCCTTTTGTATTCTATCGCTTAACTCATCATCTAGTGTGCCCAAAGCATCATTTATTTGGTTCCTGATACCAGTGTTTGTCAGCGACAAATCCGGCACAACATTTACAACGGTTTTGTCATAGAAACGGAACCTAATAATGAGAGTCTGCATAAGTCCCAAGCTTACCTGCAAATCAATGTGGTCTGTCTCGAACATATTGACATTTAGGCTTAATTGGTCACTCATTGCATCAACATCTATACCTTGAATGTTATATGGTATGTAAGCTACATCTACATTCCTAAACTTATAAGTTACACCGTAGAAGGTATGCTTTGCTCCCCCTACATACTGCACTATTATGTTTTGTGGCAAAATAAATGTTGCATTACTTATTGCTCCGCTGTTCATATCGTTGAAAGCATCCACATCAACAGCCTGTATCTTTGTTTGCACTCCGCCCACATCTTCAATTATTGGCAAAGTGTTTAGTCTTAGAGAAGTAGTGAGCCAAGGAAGTTGCGCCACTTCCGCACTGTTTATTACTATATAAAGAGTTATCGTAATTCTATCGTGATACACCTGCTTGCCACCTTCGTAGCTCTCCCAACCAAGTATTTCTGCGGTAGCTATTACTCTTTGCAAATCGTTGGTGCCGTAGTAAGAAAGTTGTGCTAATACATTCTGACGCCAGTTGGGGGATATTTCCCAGTTTACATTGCTAACAGTAATGCTCTTACCACTAAGCGTGGCATTTATTTCTTTCGGTAAATATGCTGTACCACCAAAATAGGTAGTAATTGGCATATAATTATAAATGTCTTCAACAGTTATTCTGCCATTCCTTATGAGTAAACCAGTGGCAAGAGTACTGTTGTAGTGGTCGATAGTTTCTGGCACACCTGTAAAATTAAGCACTCTAGTAAGTCGGAATCCTTCCGCAGTTAGGGTGGTAATAGTTAGGCTACCGCCCTCCGAAGAATAAATCAAACTCTGTTCAATAGTGGTGATGACAGAACCAACGGGAACACTCTCGTAGCTACTTTGACTAACATACCAAGATGTTAGTTTTTGTGTGCTTATACCATACTGGTCACCATAATAATATCTAATAATCGAGCCTGTATTGTCCTGCTTAACAACCTTTATTTCGGCGGATACATTAACCGCTAAAGAATATCCATTGTTGCCATAGTTCGCCGTTCCGTTACCGCTGTATGGTTCAATATCAATAGTTTGACTTGCCATACTGTCTACACTCACACGCAAACCACCGTCAAATATTATTCTTAGTGTCATATCGTAAGCGTTTCTTCCCGTACCCAAACTTACTATAAAGTTCGGACTCTCTTGGAAGCTGTAAGGGTCTATGGACTCTCTGACGATATCGTTAATACTAAAAATACCACTGAAGTTGTTTATTGATGTTACTTTGTTCCTAATAGGGGTAACAATAGTGTTCTGTCTTCTGTTGCGCTCTAGGTAAAGTAGCCTATAATTCAATTCTTCCACTGTCATTACTCTGCCGTTGGTGAAAGTTATGCTAATAAAGCTCATTCTTTCGGTAATGTCTTGTGGAGAATAATAAGTTAGGTTACCGCTTAGGAAGGTATAAATAGCAGATAATGGTTTGCCACCACCATCTATTGTGCCATTTTGCAAGGTAACAGTGTCCACTACAAAGCTTCTGATATCTTCGGCGCTTCTTTCGTGGGTGAGTAATGATGTAAGCTCATGTACTTCCAAACTAATGCTTGTTTGTTCCACCATATCAGAATTAAGATACACTCTAACCATATCGTTTTCGTCAAGATTTAGATAATAATAATAACCGTCACCCGCAAGGTATCTATATGTCACATTTAGTTTGTTTTGTTGTGTGCCTGCATCAAAACTATAGCTAAATTCAATTGCATCATTAAGTTTGACCGACAAAGTCTGATTTGACTCCGAAGAATACACTCTTGTATAGTAATTACTAACATTAGCATAGTCTACGAGTTGACTGTTGTTAAAGAAAATATTCATTCTGCTATAAATTGAATTAAGGAACTCATAAGGATACATCTGGGCCTGTAAGACATATACTCCTTCAATAAATCTATAGCATCCCAACTTTCCAATTTCTACTAAGCCGTCTTGCTCGCTACCGGTACTGAGTAATAAGTAGTTGTTCAGATATCCGTCTACTTGGTAAAGTCCCATTTTGTTGTTGACAAAATCTTTCTGCAACAAATCACTAACTTGTACATAATTATTATGACTACCTACCTTTACTAAGAGTGAATTATAATCACTAACAAGTTCAATGTTGCTAATAGAATAATTAGCCACGACAACTACCAAATAAATGCGTATTTTTACATCTCCGCTACCTATTATCGCCATTAGATTTACCACGCTGTTTGGCTGATACACTGGCAAGCTACTATTACTTACCTGTTGCCAAGTTACATCATAAAGCTCACTTCTCTCGCTTGCCACTCCAAAATAGGCTTTTATCCAAGTAGGCATATTAAAGTTAGCAAAGGTATTGACATAATATGTGTAAATTGCATATTCTTCTGCTTTTGTTCCTTTGTCATCGTTTACCGATAGATTAACCTTCTCTATGCCAGAAATGTACTTCGTAGTTTCGCCCTTTGTGCCAAAATAGAATTCCACATTCTGCGGGTCTTTGCTAAGCACCTTTATGCAAAGCACAATTAGTTGATATCCTGACAAGTCACTACCGATTTTTGCCATAATTCTTGTTACAATTGGCTTATCTGTAGGTTGGTTGAATGTATAAACGCCGTTTTCTTCCTTTATTATTTCGTAACCGGAGGCGTTAGTATAACTACCGGCTTGGAAAGTAATGTTACCGTCCACTGTGGTTGTGGGAATATAAGAATACCACTCCACATTCTTAAATTTGTGACTACTTAGCCTGCCACTTTCGTCATTTGGATCCACGAAATAAAGCGTTATATCTCTAGGTATTATATTAGTTGACGCATTTAGTGGGTCAATTAAATAATATCCTACACTGTTGTTACCTATCTTTATTGCACTAGGATTAAATACAACGGGGCTACCGCCTGCGCCAGTGGTGTCCAGTTCGTCTGCTTCTTTAATAATCGCGCCACTTTCTGTTCTTGCTGGAGCTACATTTAGTTTGGGGCACTCTACCGTTATACGCAAAACAATGGTGGGGAAGCCACTATCTGTACTTGTGCCAGAAACCATACTTATTTCTTTGTACTGCCCTTCATAACCTCCAATCGCATTTCTGATTGGCTTAAATATTTTTAGTAGCCAGAACATATTCAAGCTTGATGTATCAATGGCGCTGTCATTCCCACTCTCTCCTGGAGTTGGCGTACCTTCGCTGATAATAACTCCGTTTTCGTCCTTTACTACATGACTCACATAGAAAGGTCTATTGACAAGCTCACCTTCTAACAAATAGTAAGAACCTAAGCTACCAATATTAGTAATTTTTGGGTCAGCCCACATTATCTCGTACATATTCGAGAAAATATAGTTGCCGTCCTGATTAAGCCCACTAATGTAGCGCAAGTCGAACACTTTCTCGTACTCTCTACCGCTACCGTTATTAAACACAAAAACAGGTGTTGTCGGCACTTTGTAGCTACCTTCGTCAAAATAGTTGGCAACATAATGTCCATAAATGTACTGATTGTTATTTTCTATGCCGGCATTGGCTTCTGTCGGGTTAAAATCGTCATTCTCATAAAACTTTAGATGTGAGAATATCCGTTTGCCCACATTAACTCTAAGCGCAATAAGTTGTCCTTGGAAATAGGTATGCAGATTTATTATGTTACCTTCCGCCGCAGTAATGTTTTGTTCTCTATTGTTCCCTGCCTTAAATACATCAAAGTTCCAGTTATATTTTTCTAACACATTGTTATTTAGATTGGTATAGGTTGTCGCTATGTACTCTGGTTTTACTTCTTCAGCATAAAGCACACTCTCCAAATAATTAAAGTTAATGGAAAAAATATACTGGCTAAAATACTCATTTGCGAACTGTTTTTCCTTTAGCTCATACTGTGTCAAATAATAATCTGCAGAATTACTGTCTAGTGAATATTGGTCGGGGTTAAAGTTGTCAATGTTGCTAAAGAACTCGTACTTTGCAATCATGTAGTCATAGGGGTCAATTTCTATATTATCCACAACGGGTACATAATTTGTCACTTGGTCGTTATTTGTTGTATATATATTCACATACTCTGCAGTAAGAATTTCTCTATTGGTAACAATTATACGCACAGGATAGGTGGCTTCGCCCATCATGCCTTTAGCAATAATTACTTCCGTTACTTCCATGTGGCCTTTTATGTATAGCTGTTCTTTGTCTATTTGGAAGTCCGCTACCAAAGTGTATATTTCGGTATTTTTACCAACTTTAATATTTACCGCAGTGGATTTTGGCACGGGCAGGAAGGGCTCAAAAACATACAGCACGATAGGGCTAAGCGTTTCCTTTATCTTCACACCATCTTCATCAAACTCTTCAATAATGTTGTTTTCGTCTTCTAGGGAATAATACTCTTTGCTCTCTAGTTCAAAGAGCTTGCCACGCTCAACTGCTAGCACACTTGTCATTACCAAAACATAATGGCGAAGCGTACCCATAAAGCTACCGTCTATTCTTGGAGCATACTGCGTTTTGGCGGCTTCAGTAATTTCTATTGACGGCAAGTCGTAGTTGAACATAAAGCCTAATGTGGTTTGTGGGTAATAGTAAATATAATATCCATCGCTATCCGTTAGCGCCATGTCTCTTTCGTAATAATAAAACTCACTTCCACCTTCGTGGTGTACTCTATCCATTATACCAAGGTAATAAATATAGACTTGACCGCTTTCTAGTCTTACATATTGCTCTTCAATATCTACCCTTTCGCCTGCATAGGTAAGGTAGTAATAAATATCTTCTTCGCGCAAAACTAGCGCGCTAATGTTGTTATAATTGAACCTAATTAGACTTATATCTTGGTTGTTCGGTCCTTCGTTGTTAAAGAAAGAATCACTGGCATAGTTTATTGGCTCACGATTGATTAGCTTCTTTCCGCCCTTCTCATATACTTGAATAACTCCCGTTTGTCTATCCACTCGCAAGTCATACTCCAGGTCGTCATAATCATAATGATAATCTTCGTAGAAGTACACTGGTATGTCGTCATGAAGTTCGGTATCGTATGGGCTGTTGCCTTCTAAGTTCTCGAACTGTCCTACTTTGTACATGCCGTAGCTGTACTTTACATTCTCTAGTCCTTTGACACGGTAAGTAAATCCAGCATTCACTCTTATATTGCCAATTAGTCCCTTAACACGGAAAATGCTCTGCACTGTTTCGTTAGAAGTAGTTATTTCCAACTGTTTTGGTTGCGCCACGACATAGCTGTCTTCAACTAGCGCAAAAAGAATACTTGTTATTGACAAATTAACATCAGTGCCTTCTAGTTCGCTCGCGTCATCACTTATGGAAGTGCCGTTCATATATGCTTGCATTGATGTCATAAAGACATCTTCACGGATTTTTACCTTAGGAATCTTTTGACTGACGCCGTCACCTAGCTTCACGCACTCAATACTTACCCACACATAGCCAAGTTCCGCCGCTCGTTCGGGCTGATTTTGGTACACTTCGTTATTAAATGCCACATCGTCAGAAGCTAGCCTAATAATTATTTGTGTTTCGTCACTGCCTGTAAGCCAAACGGTAAGTTCAAATGCGCTTCGTCCTGCCTTTTTTAACACTCCGTCTACAATTTGGTCGGTGACAAATTGGTCATAGATAAGTCTAAAGGTAACACCTGCTTTCTGTGGTAGTATGTATGGGGTGTTTTTTCCAGAGTTCTCCCCTATAGTTGCCGACAAAAGTCGGCTCATATCCACAGTTTCCGCAGTGCTGAAAACAAAGTTTCCGTTCATTGTTGCAGAATAGGTATATATTTGTTCTAACGGCTTAAAGTTGTCAAACTTAACTTCGGCAATCTCTACATATTCACCAACTACGGTTGGGATTACATCCAACTGGAATATAAGCGTAGACGGCTCACCGGGTTTTATGCCCACATTGGTGAACATTTTTACAGTGATTTCGTTGGTATCTACATTTAGCGTAAAGGTAAAATATGTATTATCAAGCATTACTTCTGCGCTAGAAACACCAAGCATAATGGCTATTTGGTCCATAGTGTAGGGCATCAATGAATCCAAAATATTGATAATTTGCCTAGTTGTGTATGTACCTTGTCCCGTTTCTTCTAAGGCGTGTTTTATTAAATACATGTCCACAGTAAGGGTTACTGTGTTTTTACTAAAAATATCATCAGGCGTCTTCTTGGTAGAAACAGTTTTTTCCATAATGTATTCTAACAATTTGTTTTCTTTGTCGTTTTTGTCGGGGCTAAGTATAGCATCGACAATACTGACAATGCTGTTGTTCAAAAACTTGAACATTTTGCCCAGCTGTTCTGCAAGATTTATACTTTCGTCATAAACTTTGGGGAAGCCTAATTGGTTTAGGTCTATCCAGCCGTACAAATACTCTAGTCCAGAAATATCTATGTATGTTCTTTCGTTCTTGTAGTAGGCGCCAATCATTAGTTCGCCATTCGATATGTCAGAAAACTCCATAAACACATTGTTTATACTATTGTCATATTGTTGGATATCCGTTCTGATTAGCGCATCAAAATTGGCATTAAGCATAGGAACATAAAGGTTACCAACGAACTCATAGTTACCGTAGTCATACTCAGTGTAATAAAGCCTATCTAGAGCCATTTCTTCGGGCGGATAGGGACCATATTCAAAGGTGACATCTGACACATAGTTGTAAATGCTACCCCTGCTTAGTGATGCTCCGGCAAAGGTTAGGTAAGCGCCCGTCATAATTTCTTTTACATTATTTGGGTCGGGCTCGGTAAAGAATTGCATATCGCTGTTTACACTGTTAATTACGGCACTTCCCACAACGGAGAAGTCAAAACCCAGATACTTCAAGGTAAGTGGGTCGATTTTGTCTTCAAATGGTGAAAAAAGCCCTTGAATGAAGCCAGTTAAATTGGAAGCAATAGCATCCGCTGCAATGCTATAGAATAGCACGCTTGTTATGGGGGAATTTAGCACTACTTTGTAGTTGTCATTTACGGCAACACCGAACAGTGCTCGCAAGGTAGATACTCCAGCATCGCCCTGTATATTACCTGCTGTTAACAAACTTTCTACAGAAAGCGACATAAGTAGTCTAATTAACTGTTGATACAAAACCGTATCGCCAAATTCCGGGAAACTTCTTTTTGAGTTTTGAATGTTAAGATAAAGCACATTACCCGGGTCATCAGCATTGTTGTTGATGCCATCAAAATACATACCAATCAGCATTTGGTTAGTGGTGCCGTTGTACCACTCGATAAGTATGTTGCTCTTCTTGATTACTTCGTTATGTATATCCTCGGCGTCGGTAAGTACTCTTGTCCCTTCTTGGTTGTTGGTGTCGTAATACTTGCCATCTTTTTTGTCATAATACTTGAAAATATGAATTTCATTGCCAAATTCGTCTTTAAGCACATTCCCTTTATCGTCTTGTTGTAAGTAACGGTATGTATAAAGGTGAGCCTGTACTTTTAAGCGGAAGTTGCCACCTTCCAAAGTAATAGGGTCTTGCGTGTCAATGTTGAACTCCACACCCATGTAGTAACCAGTTGTCGCAATAGCTTCATTGTCTAGATAGCTTCTTAGGTTGGTGATTGAGTCGGTAACTTTGTCGATAGCGTTGTCTTTGGTGTTTCTGTCTTTGTTAAACTGATTGGCTGCGTTGTCATTGATAAAATAAAGCACACTAGTAGACGGGTCCTGTAGCTCGCATGCCGTTAAAGCCAGTGCGAACACTAGCATCATGCTAAGAATTACAATCTTGACCCAGGTCTTTTTCATATTAGTAGCAACCTCCACAGCGCGCACACATTACGCTACTTACCCTATATATATTTATATATATAAGAATTATAATGCCTGCGCGTGCAAAAGTCAATACTTATTTTGGGAAGTGGGCGGCTAATATGCCGTTAAATCCTTACAAATCATCTGCGTCTTGAACGGGCGCTTCGTACTCTTTGTCACCTTTATAGTTGCCAGTATAGCTCCCGTTTGGGTCAAAATGCTCACTTTGGAAGGGTTTCTTTGCTTTTTTCATAAAAATCTCCACTAATGTGTAGTGGAGTATTGCCTAATCCATGCCTAATTATCAACACAAATAATTTTTACATTATTTAACATAAATTTTTAGTATTTTCACATCGTAAGTATTTGTAGTCCCTGCAAGAAAGTAGTCAAACCTGTGCCTTACTTCAAACTTATTTTCTTTGTCAAAAAACTGGTAAGAAAAACTAGTTGCTGTCCCTTCTAAGTCCGCATATTCTTCGTCAAAAACAAAGGAAAGTAAATTGACCGTTTCTTGACCCTTGATGTACTCCAATGCTAAGGTGTTGCCGTAAAAATCTTTACTCGGATGTGGACTTACTTCGGAATCTATTTTCTCCACATAATATTCTGTGGTTGATATATCTCCTATCTCATAGTGGTTGCCGTTTATAAAAAATGCAAACTTAGGTATTATATACACCTTGGTTACATCCCTTGTTATGCTTGTTCCTGCAATTCTGATAGTTATTGTCTGTCCCCGCTCTCCGTTGTCGGCATAAGCAAAACTATTAGGACTTGTAACTTTGCCACTTCTCAAATACTCCAAATTTTCGTCCACTCTTAAACTTCTAAGATAATAATTGTCGTTGCTGTAACTACTTAGGCGGTATTCTTTTATCTTTACTTTTTGGCTAAAATCTACGATGGAGAATACAAAATAATCGCTTAAACTATCCCCGTCAATTTGCCTTGCGCTATCAAAAACTTTGTCAATGATGTTGACGGTAACAGTGCTTACTTTGTCAGTGAATTTTGACCTAACAGTAATTTGTGCAGAGCCTAGGTTTGGTGATACAAAATACCTATCAAAGATACCCAAAGCGGAGTTTTCGTACTTTTGGAAAGATATCGGGCGACTGACTCCGTCGTAAGTTACTTCCATTGTATAATCCCACAAACTGCCAGTGTTTGAGTCCACATTTAACATAAAATATTGCTCAATATCGCTTAGCGTTTTGCCATAGTATTCGTCAACAATACTGCCATCTCCGTCCATGTCACAAACTACATATAAATCCACACTGCCGTTAGTAATGTTTTTGGTAAAGCTTTTACAACTTTTAGAATAAAGCGTAGTATCGTTTTTGTGGCTACCAGAAAGCGACTTTATCTCGAATGCATCAGGTGCGTGCCTAATTAAATCTATATCTAACATTGAACTTTCTATCTTTGACGGGAATAGAGTATATGATACTTCTGATACTCGTCTTTGCCACACAGCTAAATAAACCTTGGCATTATCTTTGGTGGGGTCAAACTGGTATTTTACACCATTATCAAAGTAGTTCGTTATTTTGTTCCCCGCCGAATCGGTGCTGTAGTCATAGTTTGACAGCGAATAAACACCAGGTGTATCTTCACCATAGCTAACAAACATACTAAACTTGCCTTCTTCGTGTTTGTTGGATATTGGTACTTCCTTTGTTTCGCCGTTGTCAAAGCGGTACTGGGCGGTAATGCCGTCATAGAAATAGGATGAGTTTGCATTGACATCTAATGTCACTTTTTTAGTTGTATCCACACCATAGCTAAAATAAATACCTTCGGGGAATGCTGAAGTTTTTACTAGATTATCAACTTCATTAAATGTACTATTTACTATATTTATTTTTGCGCCCGTATTGTTGGTTGCAAAACAATAAAAGTCAAACTTTTTTTGGCTTTGACAGGTAACATTGCCCACCGTATATTGGTACTCTTTTATTCCTGCATTGGCTGGTTTTTCCCAATAAAAATCTTCGTTTTTTAGTATGATTTCTTCGCCGTCAGAGTAAATTTTGGCAGTAAAGGTATAACTGTCGCCCCCTTTTACATTATCTACAATTACGCCCTTGCTATTCTTTATTTCAAACTCTACACTATCGGGTCGCCCCTTAGAAATAACATTTAATTTGAAAATGTCATTAACCTTTTCGCCTTTAACTTTTTCGGCAAAAACTTTGACGGTGTATTCTCCTTTTTGACTAACCCGGTACTGTTCAAAACCATACCGAAATGATTTGTAAAGAGTTTTTTGCTTTTCTCCCCCAAACCACACTTCAAAATATATTGTGCTTTCGTCAATAACATTGCTATCAAAGCCTACGCTGTTAAAATCAACATCGTCATAAAGTAAAAAGCCTTTTGCTTCCGTTGTGTCTAAGGCACTACCTACGCTATAGTTTAGATTATTTATGTCAAAAAATGTATCGCTTTCGTTCTTTGTGTCACCGTTATTATTGTCAATTTTGCCATTGTTTCCCCCACCGTCTTGACCAGTTGGAATACAACTTTGCAAGGAAAAGCACATTGCCACAAACAATAGTATGCAAAAAACACTAACTATCGACTTTTTCATAACTTTTTCTCTTTTTTGCCAAGGCTTTTATTCCGAGAACAGACCAGAAAACGAGCGCGCCCACGATAGGTATCGCCATTATTATCACATTCCAAATTATCGTTACGCTCATTTTTGCACGAAGCTTAAAAAGGTGCCAAAGTGAGAGTACGGATATCGGGAACTGACATATCAAAACTATTATTACAATGATTTTCCATTCCATACAAGGTATTATATCATATGCTAAAGCAAATTAAAAGTATGCGCGACCATTTATGCCCGATATTTCATTATAATTATTTGCAATAATTGGTAGACTATGATATTATACGGCTATGACAAAAACCATCATTTCTATCAAAAATGCGAGTTACTCCTACAAGGGAGAAGAGGACCAAATATTAGGAATAGAAGATGTTTCCTTAGATATTTTTGAGGGAGAGTTCGTTGTGCTACTCGGACACAACGGTAGTGGTAAGTCCACTCTTGCCAAACTTTTTAACGGATTTTTACTACCTGACAGCGGAGAAGTAGCAGTCAACGGCATCAAAACCACCGAAGAAGATAAGATTTATGAGATAAGAAGCGCGGTAGGAATGGTCTTCCAAAACCCCGACAACCAAATGGTAGCGTCCATTATTGAAGACGATATTGCCTTTGGCCCAGAAAACTTGGGTGTTCCGCGTGAAGAAATAATTTCTCGTGTTGCTTGGGCGCTAAAAACCGTAAATATGGAGCAATACCGCACACACACACCTTTTAAGCTAAGCGGTGGGCAAAAGCAGCGTATTGCTATAGCCGCAATACTTGCAATGCTCCCAAAGGTGCTAATTCTAGACGAAAGCACTTCTATGCTAGACCCCTTAGGGCGCAAAGAAGTTATGGAAACAATAAAAAAGCTAAATAAAGAACACCATATGACGGTTATTTTGATTTCTCACTATATGGACGAAGCCATTGAAGCGGACAGAGTTTGCATAATGAAAGGTGGAAGGCTAGTAGCTACTGGAGTACCAGAGCAGATTTTTAGCCAATATACTGTAGTTAATAGCAGCAATTTAGAACTACCCGTATCAGCAGAGGTTGGGCGCAGACTGCAAGAAAAAGGCTATAATATATCGCAAAGTTTGACAGATGAGCTACTAGTGGAGGCGATATGCCAATTATAGTAGACAATCTTAGCTTTACCTACGGGAGCAAAACCCCTTACGAAATGCACGCATTACACGATGTAAGTTTTTCTATTAACGAAGGCGAATGCGTAGGTATAGTAGGTTGCACTGGTAGTGGCAAGTCTACTCTAATACAACACCTAAACGGACTTATAAAGCTCCAAAGTGGCAAAATTACTGTTTTTGACATAGATTTGAACGCCAAAAAAGTCAATTATAACTTACTTAGACAAGGTATAGGCATGCTCTTCCAGTACCCAGAGTACCAACTATTTGCAGAAAGTGTACTTTCTGATGTTATGTTCGGACCCCTTAATTTTGGGATGAAAAAGGAAGAAGCCTACGAGTGCGCTAAAGAAGCAATAACGCTTGTTGGACTAAATTTTGAAGAAATAAAGGACAGGTCCCCCCTGGAAATTAGTGGCGGAGAAAAAAGAAGAGTTGCTATAGCAGGCGTTCTTGCCTATCGCCCAAAAATGCTAATACTTGACGAACCGACGGCAGGACTTGACCCCAAAGGAAAAAAGGAAATCCTTACTCTTATATCATCCTTGCGCCACGGAGCCATAAAAACTATAATTGTTGTCAGTCACAATATGGACGAGATTGCGGAATATACCGAAAGAGTGCTTGTCCTTAAAGAAGGTAATATCCTTTATGACACCACACCACAAGACTTGTTTTATAACAAAAACATTACTGAGCTAAACCTTACCTTGCCCCATGTGGTAAATATAGTAAAACTATTAGATAATAAAGGCATCTCTTTGCCAAAGAATATTTTGACAACCAATCAACTTGTTAGCGCGCTAAACCTGCATCTCGGGGGCAAACATGACTAGGGACATAACTTTTGGTCAATATTACCCTGCTGACAGCTTTGTCCATAGGCTAGACCCAAGAACCAAACTAATAGCTTCGGTAATTTTTATCGCGACAATGTTTATATGCAAAAGTTATTACAGTTATTTAGCTTGTTTCTTTTTTTTAATGGCTTGTGTTTGGGTATCCAAAATCCCTGTTTCTAGTGTACTCAAGTCCATTAAAGCCATAGTTTTCGTAATAGTAATTACCGTGCTTATAAATGTCTTTTTTTATGAAGAAGGCAAAGTACTTGCTTCATGGTGGGTAATAACTATAACCGACCAAGGGTTGATATTTGCATCAAAAATGGCTATGCGCCTTGTCTTTTTGGTAACGGGCACATCGCTAATTACACTAACTACTACACCTATGAATTTAACGGACGGACTAGAAAGTTTGTTCAAGCCACTAAAAAAAATTGGCTTCCCCGTACACGATGTGGCAATAATAATGAGTATTGCGCTTAGATTTATCCCCACCCTTATGGAAGAGATTGACAAAATTATGATGGCGCAAAAGGCGCGCGGAGCGTCCTTTGATAGTGGAGGACTTATAAAAAGAGCAAGAGCACTCGTTCCTATACTAATACCCTTGTTTGTGTCCACATTCCGCAGAGCAGATGAGCTTGCGCTTGCGCTAGACTCCCGTTGCTACAATGCCACCCCCAATCGCACAAAAATGAAAGTGCTGAAGTTCACCGCAAAAGATGCTTTTAGCTTGCTTTTGGTGGCGCTCTTTATGGGTGGAATAATCGCGCTGAGAGTGCTTCTCCCTAGTTTAATATGAAAATTTTATTGACAATAGAATATTTTGGCAAAAACTATGCCGGTTGGCAACGCCAAAAAAATGCACTTAGTGTGCAAGAAGTATTAGAAGACAAACTAAGCGAAACGCTGAGTACACCTATCAAAATTTGGGGCAGTGGCAGAACGGACAGCGGAGTACATGCGCTTGGTCAAAGGGCGCATTTTGTTTACGACGGTACCTTCCCTATAAAAAAATTAAGTGTAGCGGTTAATTCTCTTTTGCCTAGTGACATTAGGGTGCTCGATGCTGTGGTTGCTAGTGACAACTTTCACGCGCAGTATGACGCTAAGAGAAAGACCTATGTTTACAAATATTATGTTAGTCGCACACTTCGCCCCCTAAAAAATGATACTTTCGGACAAATACCCTATGACCTAAATTATTTAGACTTCTCCAAAATGGAAAGAGCGTGCAAAGATTTAGTTGGTGAGCATGACTTTGTTGGATTTTCTTCCAGCGGCAGCGGAATAGAAAACACCGTGCGCACAATTTTTTCCGCAGATATTACCATGGTTGGTGAAGAAATAACACTGACAATTTGTGGCAGTGGTTTTCTTTATAACATGGTCAGAATTATTGCAGGTACTTTGGCATATATAGGCATAGGCAGATTACCAGAAAGCGCCATAAGTGATGTTTTAGAGACGGGTATAAGAAAAAAGGCGGGCAAAACTTATCCACCGCAAGGTCTTTACTTGCAAAGTGTCGAATACGATTTTTAATATTATTTTTTAGATAATTTTCGATATAATTGTTTATTTTACTTAACAACAGTCATAATATAATGTAACCGTAGCAACTGGTATATTGTTATACCTGTTGCTTATTACCTTTAGCAAAGAACAATTCTTTGCTAAAGGACAAAATATTGCATCGGCATTGCCGATAATAAAAAAAGCTGACAGATTATTCTGCCAGCTTTCATTTTTTATTTTGCGTATTCGATACTTCTTAGTTCCCTTATGACATTTACTTTTATCTGACCGGGATATTCTAATTCTGACTCCAATTTTTTCGCTATTTCTTTAGCTAAGAAAACTGTTGTTGCATCATCTACTTGTTCAGGTTTTACGATTACGCGTATTTCCCTGCCTGCCTGAATGGCGAATGATTGCTCTACTCCTGCGAACGAGTTTGCGAGACTTTCTAATTTTTCTAAGCGTTTTACATAGTTTTCTAGGGATTCTCTCCTAGCACCTGGCCTTGCTCCGCTTATTGCATCGGCCGCTTGAACGATTATTGCTTCCAAAGTTTGTGCTTCTACATCTCCATGGTGAGCAGCAATTGCGTGAACCACACTTTCTTTTTCTTTATACTTACGGGCAAGCTCCACACCTATTTGTATGTGAGTACCTTCATATTCGTGGTCAACAGCTTTGCCAATATCGTGCAGTAGTCCGGCTCTCTTTGCCGTTTTTACATCGGCGCCTAGTTCCTGAGCCATCAAACCCGACAAGTACGCCACTTCTAATGAGTGATTAAGCACATTTTGTCCATAACTTGTACGATACTTCATCCGTCCTAGTAGCTTTACTAGTTCTGGATGCACATTAAACAAGCCCACATCGAAAACTGCGTTTTCTCCTGCTTCCTTTATTTGTGTGTCAATATCCTTCCTTACTCTGTCGGCGACTTCTTCTATTCTTCCTGGATGTATCCTTCCGTCACTTACTAGCTTTTGCATGGTAAGTCTAGCAATTTCTCTCCTAACCGGGTCAAATCCCGTTAGTGTAATGACATCGGGCGTATCATCAATAATAATGTCAACGCCTGTAACCGATTCTAATGCCTTAATATTCCTACCCATTCTGCCGATTATTCTACCCTTCATCTCCTCGCTAGGCAGCTCCACAACGCTAACCGTTGTTTCTGCCGAGTGGTCAACTGCGCATCTTTGAATGGCTAGTCCAACAATATTTTTGGCTTTCTTTTCTCCTTCTTCTTTTGCTTTGGCTTCGATTTCTTTAACAATTACCGCCGCATCTCTTTTTGCATCTTCACTTATTTCTGCAATTAGCATGTCTTTTGCTTCGTTTATGGTCAGGTTTGCAACCTTTTCCAACTCAACTAGCATTTTTTCGTGCTGAGAGCCAAGTTCTGCCTCAGTTTCTTGGAGCTTTAACTCTCTTTCTATAAGCGTTTGTTTACTAGCTTCTAATGCTTCCAGTTTGTTTTCAAGAATTTGGTCTTTCTTGTCCAAAATATCTTCTTTCTGGTTTATGCGGTTCTCTTGTTTTTGGATCTCACTCCGTCTTTGTTTCGTCTCTTTTTCAAACTCGTTACGCAACCTTAATTGTTCTTCCTTGGCCTCTAATAATGCTTCCTTTCGTAAGGTCTTTGCCTCTATTCTAGCGTCTTCAAGTATCCTACTTGCCTCATTCTTTGAGTCACCTATTTTCTTTTCTACAGACACTTTGTATACAAATACTGCTACAAAAGCACCGATTACAAGTCCAACAGGTATCGCTATTATTAAGGCAACCAACCCACCAGTAGTTATAAAGGCGGAAAGTAAGTTGCTTAACATTTTTACCTCCTATTTATTAAGTTTCAAAATTTCATGTGTCATTGAACCGTTCGCTTTGCCCAACGACTTAATTTATTATATATTAATAAAATTCATAAGTCAATACCAATCGCGTGTAAATAGACGCAAATAATGGCGTTTTTAGCAAAAATATACCGCTACTCGATAGGTAGCGGTACATTTTTTAGCTTTTAACAGTTCTTTTTGAACTAACTAATTGCCTAACTTCGATAACATTTATTAGTTTTCTTCCTCTAAATTTACCTTGTTTGCACAATTAGCGCAAGAATGACTTGCCTTATTTGACTGCTTTGTCTTGTTCTTTTTCATAATCCTCCTAAAAGCTTTTCGCTCATTATTATTGTGTGATTACATTAGAAAGTTATCCGTAAAATATCTAGGTAATTTTTACTAATTGCAAAAGTTCAGTCAGCTATCATTTTTTTGTACATTATTCCCTTTTGCGGAGCATACACGGAACGGCGCAGTCTTTCCGTAAAAAACAGTCCTTTTTCGCTAAAATAATCCCTGTAACTTTCGCTTACGAGTCCGTCAATTGGTCTTTTGCCTTCCACAAGCTCTGTCTGCACACCATCAACAATGGGGTCAAGCGCAATTATTTCGTACTCACTACAAGGCAATCTTTTAAGCACAACAGACCGCAAATTGATTTTGTAACCACAGTTATAGCCAAATACTTCCATACTTAACTTTTCCCCGTCACAAAAACTATTGATATAGACATTGTAAGGAGATGTATTTTTTATTACAAGATCGGTGGAAGAACTTACCATTGCATCAAGCGATGGGGGTACATAGCTAACTGGCAGAGAGTGCGTGGAGCTTTTTTCTATCTCCAATCCTGCCAGCAAACACACATTAAAAAGTGTGGTAGAAACTTGACATACTCCGCCCCCGATTCCATCGATGAACTCGCCGTTTTGTATTATTTTTGCGCGCAAAAATCCATTTTCTAGCGTCCTGTTGCCCACTGTCTCGTTAAAACTTAATGTTTCTTGGGGAAGTATGCATGCGCCGTTTAGCCTGCTTGCAGCAACCTTTATATTATTTTTCCTACCCGCAGAAGATGTTTTGTAATAAGTGGCAAAATTCGCAATTTTTTGGGTACGCGAAACAAGGTCGGCATAGCTTGTTTCGGTCTCTAAATATCGTATCGGCAAAGATAAAACGGTATTTTTTGACAGGCTATTTATTATTAGCATTGCTAGAGCATTAACATCTACCGCCTGACCTTGTTTGCCTTCAAAATAATCGAACTTGCCATCCCCTTTGTACTTATAATATGGCTCTTCTTTTTCCTTATTTATGCCTGCTGCCAATTCGTCTATTTTGCTCATAAACTGTGGGTTTAGGCTACTTAAATAGCCTATTGGGTTGTCTTTACCAACTTTTTTGTAGTGGCTTCTAAGACTACCGTTATGAAATAGTCTTATCTCCAAGTATTTGCTTGTTGCTATAGCAAATTCTTGATTAAGTATCTCTTCGTCCTGGTGCAAAAGGCGTACATTACCTATGTTTTTTGTATAAGAAAATCCACTGCAAAAAGTTGCAATGATTATTACAAGCAATATAGTAAAAATAAGAGTATGTCTTTTCATAAGGCTAGTATCCTACAATTTGGGTGTATTATTATAGAAAAACATCAAAGAAGCAAACAAGTTGACATTTGGCAATTATTGTACTAATATAATCTTTAGTACATATAATCTTTAATGTACAATTAAAGCTTGCATAAAAGGAGCAATATTTATGGAAAAAATCAAGGACTTTTTAATCTCAAAAACACCTATCACGGACACTATTGATGTGCCTACTTGGCTTTTCATCGTACTGTTTTTTGTAGTGTTACTGCTTGTTATCGTGATAATCAGCGCAGCTTGTAATCATAAAAAGGAAAAGAATAAAAAGACCTTTACCGATACCACCGATGTTATTCCCTTTTTTGACAACGAGAACGATGACGAAGGCAATAATAATGAAGTTCTCGCAGATGCCAGCGAAGCTATAGCGGAACCAAAAGAAGCTACCGTCCCGATAAGTGAAACTATGGCAACTGAAGTTACAGACGACAAGCAAAATGTTGAAGCAGTGCAAGAAGTTCCCGCAACTCACGGGGAAGAAGTCGTTGCAACAGTTATTGAAGGGGTAGAAGAAGACAAACCAAGCAAGGTAGAAGAAGACAAACCAAGCAAGGTAGAAGAAACAAGTAAGTTAAGCGATAATAACAAAGTTAACGGGAAAATAGAAATTTGCAACAGCGATATTGGCGGATTCCGTTACATACTAAAGGCCAACAATGGACAGCTACTTTATGAATCTCGCGACTACAAGACGGAGCGTTCTTGTATAGATGCTATCGATAAGTTCATAAATGCGGTAAATATAGGCGAATTTTCCGTCAAGGCTGACAAGTTCAAGCGTTATAAGTTCATACTAAAGTCTCCAACAAGCAACAACCTTATTTATGTGGGCGAGTCATTTGCCACAAATGCTGCATGTTTAAGCAACATAGAAAGTGTCAAAAGGTTCGCATCAAATAGCGCCATTGTTGACATGACTGAAGCAGACTTTGTTGCCCTAAGCAAAGCATACACCATTCCCAAAGCTATTAAAGAACTGGTAGAAACACCTAACAGCGCTGTAGGAAAGTGGGCAATAGAAAAATATGATGAAGACGAAAAGCCCACCTTTGTTTTCCTTCTCTACGCAAATAATGGACAATTACTTTATGAGTCAAGAGATTATGCCAGTTATAGCAGTTGTAAAAACGGTGTAGGTACCTTTATAAAAACCGTCAAGGAAGGCGATTTCTATATCGATCCAGACAAGTCCGGACGATACAAGTTTGTACTCCGTAATAAAAACAATAATTCACTTATGGAGTATATAGGACCTAATTATTCCACTCATAAAACTGCATGCAACAACGCAGACAGCGTATACAGATTTGCACTGGTTTCTCCCATAGACAATCTGTAAAATGTTGACTTAAATGTAAAAGCCCGAAAGCGTATACGCTTTCGGGCTTTTTTACTGTAAAAATTTGCTTTTACTTGCACTTATTTTCTAAAAAATATCTTTCTATTAGTTCATCACTAAACACCTTTTCGCCGGTAAGCTCTAATGTTTTTGCTTCGATATATTCCTTGCAAGTTTGCTCTAAGAATTTAATAATTTGGAAGGCATGCTCCATATCTGTGCCAGCGCACATTACACCGTGATTTGCCATAAAGCAAGCATTGCGCCCTTCCATGCCCTTGATTGTGTTCTTTGTCAAAGTGTTTGTGCTAGGAAGACCATAATCGGCTACCTTTACATCACCTAGAATAAGTTCTTTCATTTGGTCATTTAAGCAAGGTAAAACCGTTCTGGTTGCCGCAAAAACGCTACAATAAGTGGGATGAGTGTGAATAATTGCATTGATATCCTTGCGGTCTCTATACACACCCGCATGAACGCCTTTTTCGCTGGACGGTTTGTGTTTGCCCGTCCATTCCATGGTGTTGATATCCACCACAACCATATCTTCTTCTGTTAGACAAGTGTAGTCCAGTCCAGATGGGGATATTAGCATAGTATTTTCGTCTATTCTGTAAGAACTGTTGCCCCAAGTACCTTGCACAAGGTTATTTTCTAATAATCTCAGTCCGGAGTCTATCAGTATTTTTCTAAGTTTATCCATTTATTTTTCCTCCGACATCATTATTTCTTGGTTCTTTTTGCTATATTTTAGCCTATAAAACAGTTGCATAAGTTTTGCAGAAATGTAGTCTATCTTTTTGCATCCGCCTAGCGCAAGTGAGTTCACATAGACAAAAGCGCACTTTTCTAGCACCATACAGCAAGTAAACGCTTCGTTAAGTGTCCGCGCGGTTACCACAGCACCAAGGTCTTCTATTATGACAGAGTTGGCTTTTTTTATGGTTTTAAGAACTTTATTGTCATCGTTTTTGCACACTTTTACCTTTCTGCCCACTATTTGCGCCATATCGTCAAGCATAGCTGGGATATCTACCCTTGCTTTAGCAATTAGCTTTACTTTTTTCGGCGATATACTAAGCACAACATTTATGCCACGCTTGCTCTTAAGTATTTTTGCCGCCAAAGAATCTTCGCTACTATAATCAATAGTCACTATGCCTTCTTCGTTAGCTTTGTCAAAATCTCCTTCCCACAGAAATGCTGTACTTTCGTCAATCCTGTATGCGATAAAACCGCCCTCACCGCTTAGTTTGTTGTCATACAGCTTTTTTGCGTAATCTACTATAACTTTTTTCTTCATTACACGCTCCTATTTTCTTAATTCGTCAATTTTGCTTCTAATAAGTTGGTACTGTGTATCACCATTCTCTGCCTTTTGTTTATCTTCCGCTGCCCAACGGGATTTATTCGCCTTTTTAGCAACTTTTTTCTCGGCTTTCTTGGCTTTGTTTATCTCTTCGTCACGCTTAATCATGCTTTCTACGCTTTCCCCAGCGGCAACAAGTTTGAACACGTCTTCAAATCTGTTAAGGGCGCCGTCAATTACTTCGTCAGTGTCGGCAAGCGAAGTATACAAGCGACTTCCTGCAAGAGTAACTATGCCGTTTGCCATATAGGCAGCTCCCATATGCTCCATAGCAACTTTGCGTAGCATTACTTCGGGCTTTTTCTTTAGCACACCAAGTAGACTCTTTACTATATTGAAAGATGAGAAGTCATAGCTCATTGCGCCTGCGCATTCTAGATGCACTATACTGCCTTGATTGTACACAACATATGGTAGGTTATATTTGTCAACAAGTACTTGCAACCCGTCAGCAAGGCGGTCTCCTGCTCTGCCTGCCACCTCACAGGCATTGGTTCTTTCTATCTCTTGAATGGCACAGTATCCAGCGAATGCCGAAAGTGGATTAGCTGCCAGCGTACCGCCAACATATGCCCTTTTCATACCCGTGGCAACTCCTGCCGCCATACAGTCAACATACTCTTTTTTGCCACCTACTCCGCCAGCTGCCGGGTATCCACCCGCCACCACTTTGCCAAAAATAGTAAGGTCTGGCACCACATCAAATAGTCCTTGCGCTCCGCCAAGTCCAATACGGAATCCCGACACTACTTCGTCAAAAATAAACAAGCAACCGTATTTGTCACATAGCGCCCTTACTGCGTTGTTGTACAAAAAGTCCACTGGCCGAGTGCCACTTTCTGGTCCAACTGGCTCCACAATTACCGCCGCTGTGCCACCCTTCCTTGTGTTTCTCTTTAGGCAAGTTTCTAGCATGTCAAGATTATTGGGTTGAACTTCGTCTATAAGACTAAAAATATTGTTAGGTATGCCGTGACTCTCTAAATATTGTCTGGTGCCTGGCACCTTTAAGCCATAAACCATTTGGTCAGACCAACCGTGATAAGCACCGCCCACCTTAACAATTCTCTTTTTGCCAGTAGCGCACCGCGCCACACGCAAAGCCGCCATTACACTTTCTGTACCGCTTCCTAGCATGCGGAACTTCTCCACATTAGGCATGTGCTTATTTATTTCTTTAGCAATAAGTAGCTCCGATTCGTGAAAAAGACCAGTAACAGGACCACAAGTTTGTAACAAGTCCATAACCTTCTTCCTAACAGGCTCATAGTTACTACCCAGTATTGTTGGTCCGCCTGCCTGTAAAAAGTCATAATACTTATTGCCGTCTATGTCATACAAAAACGCTCCCTCTGCTTTGGTTATACATATCGGGAATGGGTAGTTGAACGCAAGATTGTGTTGAACTCCGCCCGGAATAAAGGTTTTGGCTTCGCTAGTTATTTTTTTAGACTCTCCGCATTTTGTTTCAAAATGCTTCAGTACTGCTTTCAAGGCTTCTGGCTTTAGGTCATAAATTGGATTGGCTCGCAAATTGTCTAGTCTTTCGTTAATGCGGTCGGCTTTCTCCCACCTTGTAACACCATAACCTGGCTTAATCTCCACCTTCTCCCATCTTGTGCTATCGTTCAATAGTTCGTTTGTCATAGTACCCCTCCTTATTACTTATAAAAATATTTATTCTTCATTCATTACAATTATTATTATGTATCCTTTGTCAAAGGCATAGCGGAATGTAGTATTTAGGTTAGCAGCCGTTTGCCACTCATCAGCTAAATCTTCACCATAATCAAAGGTGACTAGAGCATCTAAAGTAAAGTTTCTACCTTCATATTCTGGGTTTTCGCTATACTCTTTAGCAATCACTACCAATGCGTTTAGTTCGTCTTGAGTTGTTATTACCATATCAAAGACCGTTGCCCCGTACATTACAGTAATACTTTCATAAACATTATAATCGTCACTTTCTGCTACTTTGTCAGTATGTGTCGTTCCTATGTACCCAGCAAACTCGTCATGGGCGGTCAAATTCTTATATTTATCTTCGCTAATCATAAAGTACTTATGCGTCAATGCTTCGCTATTGTCTATTATTGTCCCCCCGGAAGTAGCGTCAATTATATAGAACTCTCCGTCAATCTTGACCTTGTTCCAAGCGTGTCCAACGCCTTCTGCTGGCGAATAAATTACTTGATAACACTCTATTCCTTCCATTCTTGCAAGCACAACAAAGGCTTTACTTATGCCGTCACAAACTGCCCTATAATCGTCAAAAACTCCTTCCAAATAAAAACCATTGTAGCTGTGGATGTTTTCTGGGGAAGCGCCTTGGGTATATGTTAATAAGTCCTTGTCATAGACCACATTCATAATTAGGTAGTCATATATGCTATGTAACTTCTCAGTATCTGTCATACTCTCGTCAATTATATTCCTTAGCACAACTTTTGCCTTATTGTACATTCTCTCAGCGTCAGAACCTGCTTTGGGCAGTGGTTGGTAGCCCATAGAAAGGACATAGAACAACATATCGCTACTTGATACTTCTACTTTTTCGCCAACAGAATTTATTTTGAAATCGTCATAAGTTAGTCCCCGAACTGCCGTATAATCTTCATGCACAAAATAGTCTAATTGTGTGTACTTGTCTGTTTCGCTTGACTTGAAAGAAGGGTAGTCATTGTAAGTGAAAGTCATAGTAACTTGACCGCCAGAGCGTGAAGCCGTCCAACTTAAAGTACTTTTTGATATCTCCATATTGCGCCAAGCGTTTTGAATAAAAGTATCATACCCACTTTCTTCAATATCTATATTAAGGTTAAAACTTGCAGTGCTTGACTTGTTATATACAACATATTCCAAATACTTTGTTAGCTGACTACTTTGCGCGTTGTTAAAAGTTTGGTCGCCTGTATATTTTAGCGTCATAGCGGATTGGTCTACTTTTAGCGCGTATTTAGCAAAAACACTAACATCACCTATCTTATTTTCTATCCTTGTAATGGCTTGAACAAAATTCTTATCGATGTACCACCCAAAAAAGTCATAAAGGTCGGTGCCTTGTGCATCAGCAAAAACTATGGTGTCTTCTATAGTATATGTACCCACATTGCCACTTACATTACTGCCCACTCCTAAGTAATAGTTTATGTTGTATGCTATAGGAGTGAACTTGGCATAAAGCGTTATGTCGCTTCCTATAGTCGAGTCAAAGTCAAACAAAATGGTACATTCTTGGTCTTCACACCATCCATCAAAGCTATATCCTTCCACTGCGCTTAGCGTTGGCGCTTCTATTTGGGTTGAAATAGGTATTACCACCTGACCTATTGGCGGAGCTTTGTCAGTGTCAAATACAACCGTAACACTTGCCCCTGTAGCATATTTTTTTATTGTCAAATTATATTCTTTGGTTGTGCCTTTTTCTGAAGTGACAATGATTTTCCCTGTTGTTTCTACATAATTTTCTGATGGCGCATCTGGCAAAGCAATGGTGTTATAAAGGCAAATTTGGTCTAGTGCATCATACAAAACAAAAGTTGCCCTATCGCTAACTGTTATATTATTACTATCAAGTGCAAGTGTCTCTTGCGCATAGTTTACGCTTACGGCAATGGTGTCTTGAGTGATTTTTGCCCCAAGCATTGTCCTTTCTATATCGTTTTTGTAACACAAGTATCTAGCAAACAAATCCTTATCGCCATAACTGCCCTTAGTAATATTAGTAATAGGCTCCCCTTCAAAATCTGCATTGTCATACCACCCTAAAAAGTCATAACCATCTCTACTCGGGGGAGAAAGGGTAACAGATGTGTCTATTGTGTAAGAATAAATTGTGTTTATGTGCGGAGAACCATTATCGAAATTATAATTTATTTGATAGGAAGCAATATCCCACTTTGCATAAATATTTATATCATCTTGAATGGCTTCTGCGAAGCTAAAAGGTGTGGAAAAGTTGCTGTTTTTGTACCAACCCGAAATACTGTAACCATGCACTGAGGGAAGTTTTGTAGGCTGCGTTGCCTTGCCCTTGTCTTCCACAAAATAAGTTTCGCTATCTATTGCTCCACCATAAACAAAGGTTACCGCCCATTTAACATCGCTCCATTTTGCAAAAATGATAATGTTTTTGGTTATTTGTGCATCAAAAGTAATTTCCGTCTTGAAGTCGCTATCATAATACCAACCCAAGAACTCGCATCCCTTTTTGATAGGAACTTTGCTTGGCTCTATTAGCTTGTTGCCAGAAATGAAGTCTTTGGCATCTATACCTTCTCCGCCGTTTAGGTTAAGCCCTATTGTAAAAGTTTCGCCACCATTTCCAGCTATGTTACAAGAAGCAAAAACCAAAAGAAATAATACAAAAATTATCGTCAATGTTAAACTTTTTTTTGAGTTTTTCACCTGTCCTCCCCGTAAATGATGCCAATAATTTGCTATTTTATATTGTAACATTTTTTTTATAATTATTCAATATACAAAAAAACAAAATCTCAATACATAAAAATGGCATTAACTACTAATATATATTAGTAAGAATACGAATTGTTCCTAAACAATATTGACGAATCGAAAAATATATAATATACTAATATTATGAAAAATTTATGCATGGTTCTCCCTACCAAAGATATGGAAGAAAAAGCAGACGCTTTCAAAAATTCTTTTTTTACGGAAGGCGAATTTGTTATCAACGGCAGCGCTCTTTTTGACCACCTGGAATACTTTGAGTGGTTGGAAATAAACGAAGCTAATAGAAGCGAAGCAACTGTCCGCGCCGATTGGGTGCCAGCAACAACATTTTTTGCATTAAGAGAGAGCGACGAAAAAATAGTAGGCATAATTGACATTCGCCACAACCTAAACAATGTTTTTCTTTCTTCTTACGCAGGTCACATAGGCTATTCTGTTGCTCCAGAAGAAAGGAACAAAGGTATTGCCGTACAAATGCTCAACTTTGCAAAGGAATACGCACTTGGTCTAGGTCTGGACAAAGTTATGCTAAGTTGCGCAACAACTAACACAGCTTCGATAAAAACCATTCTTAAATGTGGCGGAGAATTAACCGATGTTGTACCTTATGATGACGACACTATGCTAAATATCTATTGGATAGATTTGAATAAATAGGTGATTGATGGCATCCCGAGAACATAATACTATAGACAATGTGGCTATAAAAAAATGGATATTAGAATCCATAAAAAACACACCAAAGTCCCGTAAAACGGTGATTTCTGACTGCGTAAAAAAAATGAACCTTACGCCCGAAGAGATGAAAGACACATCCAGCAACAGCTACCTAACACTGTGTAAGTCCCATATTGGGCAGGTACTTAGTCAACTTTTGTACAATCAAGACCTAACAATTGACAACGACAAAAAAATTCATCTTGCCAAAGGTATAAAGGAAATATACAAGGAAGACGAAATTGAACAAAGCATTCTAAAAATGCTAGAAGAAAACAAAACCCTTACAAAAAAAAATATTTTCAAAAAAATAGACGAGAAGTTCCAAATAAATCCGCTTATAGATAACACTATTGAAGTACACCGCTTGGCGGGTAACGCTTTAGCTAAGCTACTCAAGGCAGAAATAATCGTGAAAGCCGGCGGAGATTATAACCTTAATGTACATACCAACTACCCCAACACAGAAATTGGCAATTGTTTGCGGGACGCTTCCGAAGCTGAAGATGTTTTCCCATATTTTATTAAAGCTTTCAATATAAAGGGCGGTGAGTTCTTTGAAGCATACTGTGTTAGGCTTTTGGAAGCATACTTTACCAAATTTTATACACTTAGGAGCTCCAAACTTACCGGTGGACCTAACGATAATGGTATAGATGGTATTATAGAAATCGAAGACAGCCTTGGCTACCGGGAAAAGATATACATACAGTGTAAAGTCAGAGTTTCTTCCCAAGTGACGGTGAAGGAAGTGAGAGAATTTTTTGGGGCGATGAGTTCGGAAAAAGGTAGCAGGGGGCTTTTTATTACCAATACCACTTTCCACAACGAAGCCAACAAATTTTTTACTAAAAATCATAACTTGGTAGCTGTTGATAAAAATAAACTTTTTGAGCTTGCCACATTATGCCAATATGGTGTAATATATAAAGGAAGTGTAAAAAAGCTAGACGACGCAACATTTTTATAAAATTTTCTATTTTGTAAAATATTACTTTGCAATAATTGGAAAAATATGGTAACATTTCTAAGGGGATTATTGGAGAGCATATGAGTTACTACGTAAAGTCGGATAAATGTGTTTCTTGCGGTTTTTGTGAGTTTTTATGTCCGTTTGATGCCATTAAAGTAAATACCGATACAAACGAATACACCATTGACCACAACTTGTGTACAAGTTGTGGCATGTGCAGTGAGCATTGTCCCATTGGAGCCATTGTTCCTGACGTAAATACAAAGGTGATTTTATCGGTGCGTATTGACGAAACCAAATGCAATGGTTGCTCGCTTTGTAGCAGGCGTTGCGTGGCACACGCTATCACGGGAGTGGTCAAACAACCCTTTACAATAGTCGAGGAAAGGTGTATAAAATGTGGCGTTTGCTTAGCAACTTGCAAACGGAATTCCATAATTGTCGAATACAAAAAATAAGCTAGACTGATATTTTGAACAAAATAAATACTATTTTTTTACCGCCAAAAGTCAGGTTGTGTTTTTTTGCTCGTGAATGTTTTTATTTATACTATTTATGTTTTTGTTACCGCCTATAGTTTTTGCCAAAATATGAGAGTCCTTTCTAACAATAGTAAAATATCGTACTCTTTTGTGTCGCATCGTGTACAGTTATCAAAAAATAATTTGCAAATCTACGCAGTTTATGCCCCAAAGGAAGAATTTACACTTGCATTTTTCCTAATATAATAATATAATACAATATTATGGGGAGATAATATTCTTCTATATGCTTAAGTAAGCAGGAGGCATAATGGCTGTAAGGATAAATAACACCGAAAACATAAGGAAAGCAAAGCGCTGGAGCGAAGCTGATGACGCAGCTTTGTGCATTTTGTTGAAGAAAAAAATAAAGGATGCTAGTATCTCCATTAGAGAAAGCGATTCTCCTTATGAGCGTGCAAAAATAAAGTCTCACCGCAACCATTACAAGTCAATGCTTAGAAAGGTGGAAGGCGGGGGATACAACGGCGATATAATATTCAGCGAGCTAAGAGCCGCAACCGCACTTAGGGGGTCACAGGCGGCGCAAGTTGCTGAGTATGGCACCGTTTCTGGCGCGAAGAAATACAATAACTCCTATAACGATATGGATTTTGATTACGAAACAGCATTTCGTAAAAAACGCTATTACGGGGCTGGTTTGCCCATTATTATGTTGATTTTATCCATAATTTTTGTCGGTATCTTTATTATGGGAGCATTTATACCATACTTACCTACGAAAGTTAAAGATGTTATTTCTGAAACTGGTGTATCTTTTGACTCACTGTTTGTATACCGTATCGGCGAAGGAAACCTAGATATTGCAATAACCAATGATGGCAATTGGCCTACTGGTACTTTCTCTGGAAAAGCTCCTGAGCAGGGAAAACCCTACCAAGACGCTTACAAAAATACGCCAGAAACCGTCAAGTTAAATGCCGATTTGGGTATGTTAACTATTAACATTACGCCCTTCGACATAGTAAAAGCTTGGTTCCGTACACCTATGTTAAAAAAGACAAGAATTGATTTTTTGGAGGATAGTAAGTTTTTTAAGGGCACAAGTTACTATTATATATGCTTTTTATCGGGCACCAAAGGCGATTCTCTTGTGATAAAAAAGGACGAAGAAGGCAACTTTGACACCTCTGTTATTATCCGTCACATTGGTACCTATGGCACTATATTGTTCTTAATAATTTCCTTTTTGTTAGGTATAGTTAGCATAATAACCAACATAATCAGGATAGTTACATATACTTCCAGAAAGCTACATATAGTAAGTTTGCTTAGTCTAATATTCTCTTTGCTGTGTATGGCTGCACCTGCTTTCGCTATGATAGAAGGCACAGAAATTGTACCTGCTTTTAAGAGCTATTTTATGTCGCTTACTAACTATACTAAATTCACTTCAAGCCCCGACACCACCGTAGGAATAGGAATATTATTCTTTATTCCATCGGCTATTTCACTAATTATGATGCTTTTGCCTAAATTGATGCGCAACAGGCTCAAAAAGCGTCCAACATATGTGCCTAAAGGCAACAGACCGCGTAGTGCCTATGACGACCCATATATTATCTCTGAAGAAACTCTACGCAGTATAAAATAAGGAAAAGATGTTTGATATATTAAAAGCTGATCTAAATGCGGCATTAAAAGACCCCGCTGCAACCAACAAACTAGAGGTCTATTTTACTTATGGGGGATTTAAGGCATTGCGCGCTTATCGTAGAGCGCATTGGTTTTTTGTCCGCAAACACAACTTTATTGCAAAGTTAATTGCCGCTAGAGCCCGCAGAAAAACGGGCATTGACATCCACCCTGGCGCAACCATTGGCAAGGGACTTTTTATCGACCACGGTGTAGGGCTAGTAATTGGCGAAACCACCGAAATCGGCGATAATGTCACCTTGTATCAAGGTGTTACACTGGGCGGAACGGGCAAGGATGTAGGCAAGCGCCACCCCACGCTAGAAGATGATGTTATGGTTAGTGCCGGAGCAAAAATTCTCGGTCCGGTTAGGATAGGCAAGGGGAGCAAAATTGGCGCAGGAAGCGTAGTTCTTAAAGATGTACCACCCTGCTGTACCGTTGTGGGCGTACCTGGCAGAGTTGTGCGCATGCGTGGCGAGAAGTTCAATGACTTAGACCAAAAGTTGCCCGATCCAGTGCTAGAAGAATTCCAAAGAATTACAAAGCGCTTGGCAACTATAGAAGAAAAGTTGGATATCCGCTCTTGCAAGTACTCAATAACGCAAGAAGTGGACACCAAGGAAAAGCCTTAGGAGATTTTTTATGTTAGAACTGTACAACTCACTATCCCGAAAAAAAGAAGAATTTGTCCCCTTAAACGAAAAGTTTGTGGGCATGTATTCTTGCGGTCCTACGGTTTATAGCTACGCGCATATTGGCAATCTTCGCACTTATATTTTTATGGATTTAATCCGCCGCGCCTTGAAGTTCAACGGTTACAAAATCAAGGGTGTGCTTAATATTACTGATGTAGGTCACCTAACCTATGACAGCGATGACGGCGAAGATAAAATGGCAAAAGCGAGCAGAGAACAACAAAAATCCCCCACCGAAATAGCGGATTTTTACACAAAAATATTTTTTGACGACCTGGCTAAATTAAACATAGAAAAGCCGGAAATAATTGCCAAAGCAACCGACCACATTCAAGAAATGATTGACTATGTTGTCTCCTTGGAAAAAGGCGGATTTGGTTACGAAACAAGGGATGGTATTTATTTCGATATAGGTAAGTTTCCCCGTTATGGCAGTTTGAGCGGAGCAAAACTTGACGACCAAATAGCTGGAGCGCGTGTGGAAGTTAATGACGAAAAGCGCCATCCGGCAGATTTTGCTATATGGAAAAAAGCGGAGCCTAATCACATTATGCAGTGGCCCAGTCCCTGGGGAATGGGTTATCCTGGTTGGCACATAGAATGTAGCGCAATGAGCCAAAAATATTTAGGCAAACAGTTTGATATTCACTCGGGCGGCGTAGACCACATACCCATTCACCACGAAAACGAAATTGCCCAAAACGAAGCTCTCACAGACGAAAAGTCCGTAAACTACTGGTTACACGGTGAGTTTATGCTTGTTGACGGTGGTAAAATGAGCAAATCGCTAGGCAATGTATACACTGTTGCACAGCTGGAAGAAAAAGGCTACTCTGCTCTTGATTTTCGCTTTTTCTGTCTAAATGCACACTACCGCAAAAAGCTCAATTTTACCTTTGAAGGTTTAACCGCCGCTAAAGTAAGCAGAGAAAGGCTGGAACAAAATCTTTATCAGCACAAAATAAGCAACAACCAAACGGATAGCAAAATACTTAATGACTACAAATCACAATTTGCTGCGGCAATAAATGACGACTTGAATGCCCCACTTGCGCTTGGAGTACTTTTCTCTATGATAAAGGAAGAAAAGTCCAAAGATATTTTTAACCTTGCGTTAGATTTTGACAAGGTACTAGGCTTATCTTTAGATAAAGTTACTAATGTAAGTAGCGAGCCAAAGCTAGACTACCCTGCCGAAGTTGATAAGCTAGTTAAAGATAGAACTCAGGCAAAAAAAGATAAAAACTTTGCCCTTGCCGACAAAATTAGAGCGGACATAGCTAATCTTGGCTACTCTATTTTGGACACAAGAGAGGGCGTAAAAGTTACCAAACTTTAAGGAGAAAAATGATAGACCAAGCTGAGCTTTTGCTGGTACAAATGGCACAGAAGGGGGATTCCGTTAGTATGGAAGCCCTCATTTGTAAATATATGTGGTTAGCGCGTAGCAAAGCGCGTAAATACTTTCTTGTAAGTGGCGGTTATGATGATTTACTTCAAGAAGGACTTATGGGCATATTCAAGGCAATAAGAGCTTATGATGTGACAAAGAACGAAAGTTTGACGGCTTTTATATCCATGTGCATTAGTTCTCAAATTAAGGACGCTATCCGCGCATCGTCTAGGGCAAAGCATAAACTGCTCAACGATGCTGTCAGTCTAACTTCCCTTGACGATAACATTCCCCCCGAATATATAATCGACCCTATACATAATTTTATAGAAAAAGAAGGTGTAGAATCCTTTTACGCCAAGCTAAATAAACTTTTTGCGCCCATGCAGTTGGATGTTTTGAAATATTATTTGGAAGGTTATACCTACTCAGAAATAGCCAACATAGTGAATTTAACACCCAAAAAAGTGGATAACACTTTGCACAGCATAAAAAACAAAATAAAAAAGAACAAAGAGATGTTTATATAGCTTACTAGCTATCCACCAAAAATTACTCCGATTAAAGAAAATAAAGTAATCATTACAATCTGTCCCGATAGGTACACTATTAGGGAATATCTGCCTGGAATTGTAAAGAATTTGTGCCAATTACCGTCTAAACAAGGCAGTAGCGATTTTTTGTTGGGATAAAGTAACTGCGCCATAGCCGCGCCAAAAAAGAAAAAGGATATGAAAGGAAACAGCGGAAAATAGTCAGCATGCCACCAGTTTTCCACAAAAAAGAACAGACCTAGTATTTTGGAATCTGTTTGCACTGTGGCAAAATTCGCATTTACATCCTTGAGCGAAACATTGTATTTGTTGTTTATAATTAAAAACACTACAGCAAGCGCCAAATAGATAAATGATGCAATATACTTTGTAAGTTTTTCATTATATTTCTTTTTTGCTAGAAAGCTAATACACTTAGAGCTATACTCAATTATAACGCTAAAAAGACTATAAATAAGTATTATTACTGCCAAACAGTGTAGCACACCAAACAAAATAAAAGCGTTTTCTCCCGAAAACAGCTCCACAAAGTGCGTTGCTATGGTTACTACTATTGCAACTAAACCAAGTCTTATACCCCTAACAAAATTGTTTTTAGAAAAAGCTGTACAAATACCGCTAGTGGCAAAAAAGATGAACAAAAATGCAGGTCGCCAAAAAAAGCGTAGGTCACTTGCTAAGTACCAGTTGCCTGCTTTATTCAGACTTTGTAAGAATGCGCTTCCGGAAGTTGCCCAGTCCATAAAAATGTATTTGAAATCATACATGGTATGGTCGAGAATTACCAAAAGTATTGCTAGTCCACGGAAAAAATCTAGTTCCCATATACGATTCTTTTTTAACGACAATTTATTCATTTTTATTTATATTCCACCCTTACTGGTACAGTTTTGCTTCCTTCTAGACGATAAAGTTCATATCTGTCCTCATATTCGTGTACCATAATACCCGGTTCGAGTTTGCTAAAATAAATATGCGGTTTTTCTATCATTGGCGCGCTAGTAACAGTTGTTTGTTCCGCTGTCTTTTTTGGCAACCAGTTGGGAAGTAAAGTTATCTTTGCGCGCTCGCTCTCGCTCCTTGTTTTTTGCGTAAAATCTGCATTGCTTGGCAAGTATTCTGGGACGGGATATTCCTTTTTTGGCTTAACTCCAGTAATTTCTGGTGGATTAAGTAAAGCGTCCTTCTTCGTTTGATTATAGCTTTCCCAACGGTTTTGTAAACTCTGCGGCTCGCCTTCTTTCTCCTCTTTCTCTTTTTTCTCCCAAAATGGGTGTTTGTAGCCTTTGTAAATGGATTTGGCAGGCTTAATAATAATATTTTTTACCGATATTATTAAACTGCAAACAACACAAGCCACTGCGCCGGAAAGATAAATCGTACTGTATGTGGAAAAGTCAAAGGGTGAAAAATCAAAGGCAAGGTACATAATCAGTCCAAAAATGGCATAAACTGCAGGCACCCACAACCCAAAGATTATGAGTATCTTTGTAAGAATACGCAGTACAAATACTGAGAATTCTACAATGGAGCGTAGCACCGAGCCCATATATATGCCCGCTAAACACCCCTCAGGCTGTTTTTTCTTATCTGATTTCATCTATCCCCATATATTTTCGCAATACTTCGGGTACGGTTATTGTACCGTCAGCGTTTTGGTAGTTTTCCATAATGGCAGCAACTGTTCTGCCCACGGCAAGACCACTACCGTTTAGGGTATGGACTAGCTTTGCTTTGCCGTTTTCGTCACGATACTTGATGTTGGCTCTGCGTGCTTGGTAGTCAACGAAGTTACTGCAAGAAGATATCTCGACATACCTGTTGTAAGAAGGCATCCACACTTCAATGTCGTAAGTTTTGCAGGAGCTAAACCCCACATCTCCACTACATAGGCATACTACGCGGTAAGGTAGTTTTAGTTGTTGCAAAATGTGTTCGGCGTCCTTGGTAAGACTCTCAAGCTCTTCAAAACTATTGTCAGGATGAGCAAACTTGACAAGTTCCACCTTGTTAAATTGGTGTTGACGAATAAGCCCCCTAGTATCTCTACCTGCGCTTCCTGCTTCGGCGCGGAAACATGCGGTATAGGCACAATATTTTATGGGCAAATCTTTAGCAGACAAAATTTCTCCGCGGTGCAAGTTCGTCACAGGCACTTCCGCGGTGGGAATTAGGTAATAATCGGTATTTTTTACAGCGTACATATCTTCTTCAAACTTAGGCAGTTGACCTGTCCCTAGCATGCTATCTCTATTTACCATAAATGGTGGGAAAATTTCTTCATATCCCCGAGTTGTGTGAGTATCAAGCATAAAGTTATAAACAGACCGCTCAAGTCTTGCTCCCAAGTGGTGATAGACAGTAAACCTTGCGCCCGTTATTTTCGCCGCTTGCTCTGTGTTAAGCATCTTTAGGCTGTCACCTAAGTCCCAATGCGCTTTGGGCTCAAAATCAAACTTTGTCGGCTCCATAAAGCGTCTTAGCTCTAAATTGTCCGCATCGCTTTTGCCGTATGGCACGCTATCGTCAATATTGTTTGGGATGTTGTACATAAGTTCAAGTAGAGTGGCTTCAATTTCGGCAAGTCTTTCGTCAAGCGCCTTAATCTCATCACCCGTACCTTTCATGGTAGCAATAAGGTCGTCACAATTTTCTTTATTTCTCTTAAGCTGTGCTATCTTTGCGCTAAACTGGTTTTTTTCGGCCTTTAGCCCTTCCACCTTTTGAATTATAGCCCTTCGCTCTGAAGCAAGAGCAGATACTTCTGACAAATCAACTTGACTGTTTCTTTTAGCAAGTTTTTCTTTTACAAAATCAATATTGTCACATACAAAACGCAAATCTAACATAATAACCTCTTTTTTGATATAAAATATATTTATATTTTACTATATGCCCATTCAAAAAGCAATAAAAAAACGCCCAAGCTAAAGCAAAGGCGCTTTTGTGTTGATTGTTGCCATAGTAATTTAGCTTACTTGTAACTTTCTGCTAGCGCCTTGAAAGAAGGCAAACTTCTTTGTATCATATCGTAACTTACGCAGTAGGCTATGCGCACATATCTTTTTACCCCGAAGTCATCTCCAGGAACTAGAAGCAAACCTAGTTTTTTCGCTCTCTCGCAAAAGGCGTAAGCATCGCTTTCTAAGGCTTTCACAAATAGATAAAAGGCGCCGTCTGGTCTTATGCACTTATAGCCGTACTCTGTCAAGGATGAGTATAAAAGGTCGCGGTTTTGTTTGTATATATTTATGTCAGAAGTCATTGCCACGCATTTTTTTACCACCATTTGAAAAAGGCTAGGTGCACATACATAACCTAACGCTCTGCCCGCTCCGCAGATAGCAAAATAAATATCCTTGTCAAGTTTCGGAGATACCGCAATGTACCCGATTCTTTCCCCCGGAAGCGACAAAGCCTTGCTATAAGAATAGCAGACAATGGCATTGTCATAATAGTTCATAATGTACGGCACAAAGACATCTTTATAGACAATTTCTCTATACGGCTCGTCAGAAATAAGGTATATTGGGTGCCGATACTCTGCGCTTTTGGCTACCAAAATGTCACATAAAGTTATTATCTCTTTTTCTGTGTAGACAACTCCTGACGGGTTGTTTGGTGAGTTAATAATTACCGCTTTGGTTTTTTTGTTAAGTAACTCTGTAAACGCATCAAAGTCAATGCCGAAGTTTTGTTCATTGACAGGGGAAACTTTTAATGTGCCGCCGCTAGATTTTACAAACACCGTATATTCTGGGAAAAAGGGAGCAAATGTAACGAACTCGTCTTGCTCTTCGCTTAGCGCGCGCAAAGTAATACAAAGAGATGCCGCCGCTCCAGCAGTCATATAAATATTATCTGCCGTGATACCTACAGAAAATCTTTGATTTATATTATCCGCTATTGCCTTCCTTACGCTTGCATCGCCTTGCGCAGAAGTATAGCCGTGTATCTTAGTGCTGTCTGGTTCATTGATTAGCGCCAAAATAGCGTCTTTCACACCTTGCGGAGCAGGCACATTGGGGTTGCCCAAAGAAAAATCATAGACTTTGTCACTGCCTACCTTTTCGCTCAATATTTTGCCATACTCAAACAGCTCTCTAATTACTGACCGCTTGCTTCCAAGCGTATACATCTCTTTATTGTACATTCTTGCCCCTTTAACGCAAAATTCGTTCTCTTATGCGTTCGTACTCCTCAGTAGAAATATCACCGCTGTCGTGTAGTTGTTTCCACTTTAACAGCTCGTCAGCTTTGCTGGTACTGGTATAGCTAGGATAATCGTCTAGCTCCACATCGTATTTTTTGCAAAATTCTTCATCAGACTGACACAAAATTATTATTCCTTCAATAAGCGCAATTATGGCAGGAATACCTGTCCAACAAAATAGCAAGCTAAGTATGCCCGCTCCCGTTCTTCCTAAATAAAATTTATGGATACCGATTCCGCCAACTAGTATTGCGAGAATGCCCGCAACTAACTTATTTTTTTTCATTTTTTCTCCTTATAGTATATTTATTATATAAATTATAAATCAAATTAGTCATTTATGCAATGCTATTTACTCACTAAAAAATCTATCTAAGATAAATTTCCTATTGCAGTTATTGCAGTTTTACCTTATAATAAATTCATATACAAAGCAAGGAGACAGACATGGACAACAGAGCGCTATACAATATTGGGTACGGGCTTTATGTGCTAACTGCGCAAAGCAAGGGCAAACAAAATGGCTGTATCATAAATACGGTTATGCAAATAAGTAGCAACCCAGTCTCACTAGTAATCGGAGTGAACAAACAAAACCTAACTCACGACATGATAATGGATACCAAAAAGTTTAATTTGTCGGTGTTAGTTAATGATACTCCCTTTAGTGTCTTTCACAATTTTGGATACAACACTGGCAAAACCTTTGATAAGTTCGCATCATCGCCAAACTATGCCAAAGCAGATAACGGTGTGAACTGTATAACTGAATATGTTAACTCAATATTCCTTTGTGAAGTAACCGAAACCCACGATATGGGTACCCATACCTTATTCAAAGCAACAGTTATAGATGCCATTGTACTAAGCAACGCGCCTTCCGTTACTTACAGTTACTATCAAAGCAACATCAAGCCAAAAGCAAAAAACACTACTCTTCATGGCTTCCGATGCAAAATCTGTGCTTACGAACATATCAGTGACACCTTACCCGATGACTTCATTTGTCCAATCTGCAAACACGGGGCAATAGACTTTGAAAAGTTCTAAACAAGTTTTGTAATTTTTCCTTTGACAGCCACAAAAAATAGGAGTAAAATTGCTCTATACCTTGGGGATATGGCTCAGTTGGTAGAGCGATGCGTTCGCAACGCATAGGCCAGGCGGGAAAGCAACCTTGATGGCAAGCAAGCTACGATTGCGAAGTGCCACAA
>CAYJBW010000001.1:41671-65727 GCA_964368255.1 uncultured Christensenella sp. | reverse complement strand
AATTATAATGCTCCAGGCAAAAAGAAAAGTGTCATAATAAATAATGGTTTGTGAAAGGTTTTTTTTAATAAACAACCAAATTGAGTTTTTGGCGGAGAATCTTCAAATAATTGCCACCGCTTAATGTGAGCTTTTCTCCATCAACGGTAAATTCTGTCTCTGATTCCAATTCTAAAAAGGCTTGGTCTATTGTCAAAAACTTCAGATTTTCTTTGTCATAATCACTGCGAAAACCTATAAAAAATGCTCTAAACAATGGGAAAAACACTTTAATTTTGCCCCAAAGCCCGTCACTAGTTGGAGCCTTTATAAGCAATAATTGCGCCCGTCCGTCATTGTGGTGATAAATTTTGTTAAATGGGAAGCCAAAGCAACGGCGAGAATTTATTACCATAATCAAGGTATACTCGTCATGCAAAATTCTGTCTTCAGTAAGTGTTATTTTTGCGTTAATTCTGTGAATTTTGTACTCTTTTAGCACCCTGGAAAGGTAGGCAAATATTTTGAAGCGTTTTTTATGTTCATTCTTCGTTTCATAACCAATAGGGCTAAAAATACCCCCAGCCAGCACATAAGCGAACATAGTGTCGCCGATTTGACCAAGGTCAACTCGTCTAATACGCCTGTCGCCCTTCCTTAACTTTTTGGCTAGGCGCATACTCCGTGCCGCATCATTAAAGGTACCGCAAGGGATGTATGTTAGCTCCATATTTTTGCTACTGATTGCATTTATGGCAGAATTTAGGGTGCCATCACCGCCGCACACAGCTAAGCCATCGTAGCCGTCCACTTCGTCACACATCTTTACATCGTGCTGAGAATCTATATATACGCAATCTACTTCGCTATACTTTTCCTTCAATAAGTCGTCAATATCTTCAAGTGAAGCAATTCTTTTGGCATTGCCGCTTAATCTATTTACGATTAACTTGCATTTATTCACACAAATACCCTTTTTGCGAATGTGATATTATCATTATATTAGCTATGCGCTAATTTGTCAATTATATTTGAATAAGCACAAGTTTGGTAACCACTTCACCCCTTTATAGGGTTTCCAAAAAGGTGACAATCCCACTATAAATTGCAAATGACAATTCATAACGATACTCTTCATCGTTAAGCAACTTTTCGTCTTCTGCATTGCTAAGAAAACCACATTCTATTATTATGGACGGGTTATGAGAGCATTTTAGCATAAAATAGTCACCGCTTAGCGCAGAAAATGCCCTGTCCGCATGCTTTTTGTTCAGTGTGTTTAGACTGCTTTGTACGCTTTCTGCCATAGCTTTGCCGCCTTCATTGAACTGGTCATAAAAAACTTGCGCCCCACGCCTGCTTTTGTCGGGGAATTTGTTGGCGTGTATACTGATAATAATATCTGGGTTTTCTTTATTTACTATGCGCTTTCGCTCCTGCATATCCTTTCTTTTGAAATTATCTTGTGCATCGCCATACAAGCCTTCCGCATTCTTTCTAGTAAGTACAATTTCAAAATTTGCTTCCATAAGGAACTTTTTTAGATCGTTTGCCATTGCTAAATTAAACTCAGATTCTTTGGTGCCATTAACTCCCGTCACCCCGAAGTCTCTGCCGCCGTGTCCTGGGTCGATAAGTACAACGAACTTTTTGTGGGGGGAAGTTGCCGCAGCAACAATGACACTTGTTCCCACGCTAAGAGCTACAATAACTATTATCAATAACACTATAAGTACCGTTCTTTTTTTGGCTACTATTATCATTTTTTACACCGCCTTATTATTTCTATTTTTCTATTTATTTGCAGTCAAAATTTCTAACTGCTATTCTTCCGCTTTCCTTCTTTTATTTAGCAAAAATCCCTTAGCCAAATTTTTCCTTACCGCTCTCTTTAGGTGCCTAATTAACTACCTTGTAAGTAACTAATAACTTTTTTTGCTTTCTTTTCTGAGTTGCCCACAGAGTTGTCCACAATTTTTGCACGCTATAATATGCTTGCTTTTCTAACTTTTATTAACTTTTGTTACTTTTGTTAACACTTTATGTAAAATAGCATACTAAGACATTGTGGATAACTGCCTTTTTTGCTTTGTTATCCACATTTTTTACTATTTTGTCGATTTTTAGCGAAGTGTGTTTTCGTTTCTTTTTTGTCGTAAAAGTAAAATTATGTTTTTTCTTAGCCTTTCATTACAAAAAATGATGCTATTCCAATTATCATTGTGTATATAGCAAAAACCCATAATTTGCTATTTTTTATCACTTTTATAAAGGTCTTTACCGCAAATAATCCGGACACAAAAGCAACTAGCATGGCAAGTAGTAGTGGCAAAGTGTTACTCGTAATAATGGGCTTTGAAGTAATTAGCTCTACTATGCTACTGCCAAGAATGATAGGAATGCTAAGGATAAAGCATATATTTGCGCTATCTTCCTTGTTTAATCCGATAATACGCATAGTGCTTGTAGTGGCTCCGCTTCTTGATATGCCATTAAAACATGCAAGGCCTTGAGTAATGCCCACAATAATGGCATTCTTTATTAGTCCTTTATCTTGCATATCCCAACATCTATTATTAAAAACACTGGGCAAAAACAAAAATACCGATGTAATAACGAACATAAGTGGCAAAAACTTGCCAAAGTCGTCAGGCACTAAATACCTTATAATACCTGCTAGTATCGCCGTAGGCACTGACGCAATTAGCACAAACATTGTTTGTTTACTTGTAGGATGCTTAAGCATTTCCCAAATCTTTTTTCGGAACATAACAATTACTACCATTAGGGTAGACAGATGCAACATAAGGTTTTCTAACAAACTTTTTGAACCTATGCCCAAACTTTCTAACAAGTAGAGATGACCGCTGCTAGATACCGGCAAAAATTCCGTCAATCCTTGCGTTAATCCAAGCAAAAAATATTGCAGAAAAATATTCATTGTTTGCTCACCCCTTTATACTTTACAATTTTATGAATTGGGGTTATACTTTATGCAAATATAGTAGGAGAGAATATGAAATTAGGCGTAATAGGCTTACCTAATGTGGGTAAAAGTACTTTATTTAATGCGCTCACTAATGCAAAAGCTATGGCGGCAAATTATCCTTTTTGCACCATTGAGCCGAATGTGGGAGTAGCCGTTGTAAAGGATGAAAGAATAGATAAACTAAGCGCGCTCTATGCTAGCAAAAAAACCGTTTATACCACAATAGAGTTCGTGGACATCGCTGGACTTGTCAAGGGCGCATCTAAGGGTGAGGGGCTAGGTAACAAGTTCTTGTCACACATTCGTGAAGTAGATGCCGTTGTGCATGTAGTTAGATGCTTTGAAGATGACAATATAACTCATGTGGACAACAAAGTTGATCCCGTGCGTGACATAGAAACCATAAATTTGGAACTCATTTTTGCCGATATGGATACCGTAAGTCGCCGTATTGACAAAACTAAGGCGTCTATGAAAGGTGGTGACAAGAAGCCACAGTTCGAGCTTGATATACTCACCAAAATCGATGTAGCTCTTAATAATGGCAAGTCTTGTAGAAGCGTAAACTTTACCGAGGCGGAACAAGAATATGTAGATAGTTTGTTTTTGCTATCTTCCAAACCAATAATATATTGCGCAAATATCAATGAAGGCGATGAGCACTCAAAGTATGTTGATAAGGTACGCGACTTTGCTTCCCAAGAAAAGAATGAAGTTGTCGCGCTTTGTGTAAAACTAGAAGAAGAACTAAGCCAACTAGAAGAAGACGAAAGAATTATGTTTATGGATGAGCTTGGCATTAAGGAAAGCGGACTGGACAAGCTAGTAGCTAAGTGCTACTCTCTACTCGGTCTTATGAGCTTTTTGACGGCAGGCGAAAAGGAAACAAGAGCTTGGACTATCAAGAAAGGCACCAAAGCACCCCAAGCAGCAGGCAAAATTCATACCGACTTTGAAAAAGGGTTTATCCGTGCGGAGATTGTGGACTACGATATTTTGATAGAATGTGGCAGTTTTAACGCCGCCAAAGAAAAAGGCAAAGTGCGTAGCGAAGGCAAAGACTATGTCTTCCGTGATGGCGATGTGGTACTATTCCGCTTTAATGTCTAATTAAAAATAACTTTTATAAGCACAAACGCCACACAAAAGTGTGGCGTTTGTTTTATTTTTAATAATAATTTATGCTAAAATTTCGGACACCTTAACAGGTCTGTTTTCTGCAAGGGACTTCTTGGCAGCTAGTCCAATCAAAACGGACTGTAAGCCTGCTTCTATGCCCACGCTGACTTTTTTACCGCTTACTATGGCATCAATAAACTCGCTTATTTCTGCAACATAGGCTCCCATGTAGCGTTCCAAGAAAAAGTTGAGTATCTTTTCGCCGTGTATGCCTGTGCCGTCACTTATTACTGCGCTTGACTCGGTATCATTGCCAATAACAACCTGTCCTAGACTGCCGAATGCCTCCACTCTTTGGTCATAACCGTATGTTGCTCTACGGCAGTTGTCAATAACAGCAATAGCTCCGTTACTTAACTTCATACTAATAATTGCTGTGTCAATATCCCCTGCTTTGCCAATCTCACTGTCTACTAAGTTGGCTCCGTAAGCAAACACTTCTGTTACTTCCGCTCCCGAAATGAAGCGCACCATGTCAAAGTCGTGTATGGTCATATCAAGGAACATTCCGCCCGATACTTTTATGTAACTAACAGGGGGCGCAGATGGGTCACGAGAACATACTTTTAGCACATTTAATTCACCAATTTTGCCACTGTCAACAGCTGCTTTTACGGCGCGGAAATTGTGGTCAAAACGGCGATTAAATCCCACTTGATAAATTACATTACTTTTACCTAGTGCCTTTTTTACTTCCAATATTTTGCTTACATCGTGGTCGACTGGCTTTTCACAGAAAATATGCTTGCCAGCATCTATTGCTTCTAGCGATATCTTTGAATGTGTGTCTGTTGAAGAACAAATAAGCACCGCTTCAATGTCTTTGTCTTCTAGTATTTTGTGGTAGTCGGTGTACAGTTCTTTCACCCCTAGACCTTTTGCCCAAGCAACTGTTTCTTCGCTTAGGTATGGGTCTGCCATGGCTTTGACCGTTGCTCCCTTAACATAACGCATAATTGATTCACAATGAACTTTGCCGATGCGCCCTGCCCCAATTATTCCAATGTTTAACATAAATTACTGCTCCTTTTTTTGTTGTTATATTGTGCCGTCCCAAGTAGAGACGGTTGTTGATTTCTTTTCGTGTTCGTCAAACCAGTGCGTTGTTACGCATTTGCTTTCTGTATAGAACCGATAACTATCCTTTCCTAAACAATGCAAGTCACCGAAGAAACTGTTTTTGTGTCCAGAGAATGGGAAAATACCAACTGGAACGGGGATACCTACATTTATTCCTACCATTCCACCGTCAGTATTACGAGCAAACTCTCTTGCATAATAACCGCTTTGGGTATAAATAACTGAGCCATTTGCAAATGGACTGTTGTTCATAACTTCTAGTCCTTCTTCAAAATTCTTTACTCTTTTTATACATAGCACTGGCCCAAAAATTTCTTGCTGCCCTATGGTCATGTTTTCTGTTACCTTGTCAAAAATTGTTGGCCCCAAATAAAAGCCGTTTTCCAAGCTCTTCACAACCACATTGCGCCCGTCAAGCACAAGCTCTGCTCCTTCTTCTATGCCCTTCTCTATCCATTTAATAACGCTTTGTTTGTGTTCTGGGCTATAAACTGGACCTAGTTCGGTTGTTTTGTCATATGCTGCGCCAATTTTTAGCTTGGAAGCAAGCATTTTTATTTTTGCCACAAGTTCATCGGCTATGTCTTCTTGAGCAACTACAACAGGAAGAGCCATACATCTTTCTCCAGCGCAACCATAAGCAGCGTTTACTATGCCTGCTGCCGTTCTGTCTATTGCGGCATCGTTTAGCACAAGCGCATGGTTCTTTGCTTCGCATAGGCATTGTACCCTTTTGCCATACTTTGCGCTTGTTTCATAGATGTATTTACCAACGGAAGTACTGCCCACGAAGGATATACCTTTTACAAGGGGATTTTTTAGTATCTCCTGGGTGTCGTTGCGGTCGCAACTAACAATATTTAGCACTCCGTCAGGTAGTCCCGCTTCTTTGTATAGACTTGCAATTCTTAGCGCAGTCATCGGGGTTGCTCCCGCCACCTTAATTACCATTGTATTGCCACAAACAATACAAACGGGAGCCATCCAACCCATAGGTATCATTGCCGGAAAGTTAAATGGAACTATTCCTGCAAAAACTCCTAAAGACTCCCTATAAAGCACTGTGTCATAGCCTTTGGATGTATCCATCATAGATTCACCCATAACAACAGATGGCATTGTTATTGCTAGTTCTGTGCCTTCTTTTGCCTTCAAAATGTCGCCGTGGGCTTCTTCCCAATTTTTGCCGTGTTCTCTTGCGCAAAGCTCGGTAAGTTCGTCCATATTTTTATCTAATAAATCACGCAACTTATAAAGCACTTGCACACGCTTAAGAATGGGCACTCTTGACCAAGACTGGTAAGCGTTATGCGCATTACTAATTACGCTTGCCACTTCTTCGGTGGTACATCTGGGGGTGTTCGCTATATGCTCTCCCGTACTTGGGTTATAAACCTTATAAAACTTGTCAGTTTTTGATGTAATAAATTGATTGTTAGTAAAATACTTTAGTGTTTCCATTTTTATCTCCTTATACTCCTGTCAGTTTTTTTATATATTCTCTAGCCTTTTTTGCATACTTAAAGGGATTGGCTATAGCGGGGTCTTGCTCTGCTTCTACAAGTAACCATCCCTTGTATTTTGAATTCTTGATTATCTCAAAAATTGGCTTAAAGTCGATATCGCCGTCCCCAGGAACGGTAAAAGCTCCCTTTCTTACTCCTTGCAAAAAGCTAAGTTTGTCTTTCTTAACTACGCTGACAACATCGCGCCTAATGTCTTTTAGGTGGATATGTTTAATTCTATTTATATACTTACTAAGCACTTTTAGATAGTCTTCGCCACAATAAGCAAGGTGTCCGCTGTCAAACAGTAAAAATACCGCTTCAGCGTCTGTGCCGTCCATCATTTTGTCAATTTCTTCCGCTGTTTGTACAACCGTACCCATATGGTGATGATAAGTCATAACAATATCATACTCTTTAGCAATGTTGCCTAGCTTATTTAGTCCGTCACAAAAAACTTTCCACTGCTCATCATTAAGCACATATTTATTATCAAATACCGCTGTATCCATTTGCCCTTGTATGCTATAACTTTGTTCGCTTACACCAATTCTCTTTGCGCCAACCGCCTGCAAAAAGGCGCATTTCTCACGGAAACTCTTTTCTACTTCCGCAAAATCTTGTGTCAGTATGAAAGAAGAAAACCAGCAATTTGCAATTTTTAGATTTCTAATTTGCAAATAGTCTAGTAGTACGCTTGTATCTGTGGGATATTTGTTGCCAATCTCGCAACCTTCGTATCCAGCTAACGCCATTTCACTAATACACTGCTCGAAAGTAATTTCCTTGCCAAGGTCGGGCATATCGTCGTTTGTCCAGCCAATAGGGGCAATGCCAATTTTATAGTTCATTTTCATAAAAACCTCTTTTTAATATAGTTTTGCTTGATTTAGTTTGCTTTTTCTGTCAGCGTAAACGCTAAAACCGCGTTCTGTGCGTGGATTGTCGCTGCACCCTACATTCCACCAACCGCCGTAACCGTCTGTCATTGTTTTTGGGAGTACCTTAATGTCAATTAGTGTAGACTTTGTTTGCTTTTTGGAGTCTATTATAGCTTTCTCCAGTTCTTCCATATTTTTTGCTGTGTAAGTAATCATGCCGTAGCCTTTGGCGCACATAGCATAATCTATGTTCATAAACTCACCGCTCCTTATGGGGTTATCTTCAACTCGATATCGCGACTCTGTGCAAAGAGAATCCACTCCTTGGCCCATTTGTAGGTTATTGATACAGCCAAACGATGCGTTGTCAAACAAAAGAATGTTTATTTTTTTGTTCTCTTGCAACGCTGTTATTATCTCTGAATGCATCATATTGTAGCTTCCGTCACCGCAAAAGGCATATACTTCTTTATCTGGACAAGCTAGTTTTGCGCCAAAAGCTCCTGCAATCTCATAGCCCATACAAGAATAGCCATATTCCATATTGTAAGAATTGATAGCGTCCGTTGTCCACATGCGCTGTAAACAACCAGGAAGAGAGCCAGCTGCTCCCACTACTATGGCATCTTTATCTATAAGCTTCCTAATAGCAACTATTGCAGAAGTTTGGCATATCATGCCACCTGTTGCCTTAGTAAAGGACTCCAAACTATCACTTTGCCGAATTGTATTCTCTGGTTCAAAATCATCTTTTTGACAGTCAACGCTCCCTAACCTTTGCATTTCTTTTTCCCATTCTTGTTTAGCCTTAGCTATTTCGCTAGTGTAACTTGACACATATCCGTCCAAATACTTATTAAGGTCAACAATGCCTTCTAAGACATCAGCAACTATTTTAGTTGCGTTTAATTTGCCTGCGTGGAACTCACTAGCGTTAATGGTTACCACTTTTTTGCCTGCGTACAGCCACTTTGAAGAGGTGGTAAAGTCGCTAAACCTTGTGCCAAGTCCAATAATAAGGTCACAATCCTTAGCTATCACATTCGCCGATTTGTTGCCCGTTACTCCTATGCCACCTAAGTTAAGTGGGTTGCTTGACTCAATTGCGCTTTTGCCTGCTTGCGTTTCTGCAAAAGGTATATTGTGCTTGGCAAAAAACTCACTGACAATTTTGCCTGCCAAGCTATATCGCACTCCGCCACCAACTATCGCCAAAGGCTTTTTTGCGCCCTTTATTATTTCCGCCACCCCTTCTAGTTCGTACTTGCAAGGCTTGATTCTCCTAATTACATGCGTCCTTTTATCAAAAAAGCTCTCTTCAAACTCACAGCTTTCGCCTTGTACATCTTGACAAATAGCAATAGCCACCGCCCCCGTATGCGCGGGACTCGTTAGCACTCTCATAGCGTTAGTTAGCGAAGACATAATCATTTCTGGGCGAGTTATTTTATCAAAATACCTGCTTACCGCCTTGAATGCGTCTGTTGTTGTCACATTAGGGTTGTTTAATTGCTCTATTTGTTGCAAAACTGGGTCTGGCTGACGGGAAGCAAAGCTGTCCCCCATAATAAGAAGTAGGGGCAAATTGTTTACCGTTGCCGTAGCCGCCGCCGTTACCATATTGGCAGAGCCTGGACCAATTGACGACAGACAGGGAATAATCTTCATGCGGTTGTTCATTTTGGCATAGGATATAGCAGCTTGCGCCATGCCTTGTTCGTTCCTGCCTTGAAGTACTTTTATGCTATGCTTGGCTTGAGAAAGCGCTTCCCCCACGCCAAGTACACAACCGTGACCAAAAATGGTGTAAAAGTTCTCTACAAATTTTGTTTCCACCATTTTGCCGTCAATTTCTATCGCAATGTACTGATTGTCAAGGAACCTTACTACAGCTTCTCCTACAGTCATTCTTACATATTTTTGCATATTAACTCTCCTTTTTGGGTACAAAGCGGCACTGACTTTCCAAATGAGTGTATCTTGGGTCTACTATTCTAGTTTTTTTCCAAGGGTCGTTATCAAGGTGTCTTATCATCCAAATGTTGTACATCGGATAACCTGGCGCGGTAACCTGCACATGGTTATTACCCCCCAAAAAGCAGCCTGCGCTACCACTTTTTATTGTATATGCCTTTTCTCCAATAAAGCACGCGCCAAAGCCTTCGCTCCGCTCAAACTCATAGTAATAAACTTCGGGTTGGGGATGAGAATGTGGCACATAGCTCCACCACCGACCTTGCCTTGCTAGCACTTCGCCAATTACCATGTTGCTATACGGTGCATTGTCATAGTCAAAAATTGTGTTGACATCTCTTACTGCGGTGTTCTCCCACATGTTTTCACAACTTACCGTTTGAATGACATCCTTTTTTCTATATATTTTTGCTGGAAAAACTCTGTCATTTATCGTTGCTTGGTACATAATTCTTGCATCGCTAACGGCTTCTATTACTATTTTTGTGCCCTTGCAAACATGTAGTGTTGTGGGCAAGTCTGTAAACAAACTTTTTCTTTCCGCTTCTTCATTAAATTTATCAGCAACAATTCTTATCTTGCCACTAATTAGCAAAATAGCTATCTCTTTATCTATTTGAAAAAAAGTTTTTTTCTTGCCTTTGGGCAACTGGAACACAGAAATATCCATGAGCATTTCTTTGTTTCTGCCCCCAATACGCGCAATTACCTTTTCCCCATTTTTATTAAACTTCGGATATAAAAACATTTTTTCTCCTAACTAATACTCTCTTGCTATCATTTCTCCGTGCTTTAGTTTGCTTTCTTTAATGAACGCTTTTACTTCTCCTAACTGATACTATGCTCTTGCTATCATTTCTCCGTGCTTTTGTTTGCTTTCTTTAATGAACGCTTTTACTTCTGCTACTGTGGGCATAAACTCGCTACAGCCGTGCGCGGACACTAGCATAGAAGCTGACGCGCTACCAAGTTCTAGACAGTCCATTATGCTAAGTCCTTCGAGCAGTCCATAAATAAATGCGCTACCGTATCCGTCACCACCGCCAAATGATTTTAGCGCGGTCACTGGGAATGGCTTAATAGAATATTTATTGCCGTCTGATGTGTATGCGGTGCTACCTTTTTTGCCGTGCTTTATTATGACAATTTTACTGCCATTATTTAGCCAATACTTAGCCGTTGTTATGTCATCTCTGCCCTTTTCTATCAAACTCTCCGTCAAATCGTACTCTTCGCGAGACCCCATAATAATGTCGCTACTATGCGCCACAAAAGAATAATAAATGGCAATGTCGTCTGCTGACTTCCAATTATATGGACGGTAATCTATGTCAAAAATAACTTTCGTATTAACTTTTTTTGCTAACGCAAGAGCCTTTAGTGCGGCTTCCCTTGACGGACTTTGACAAAGCGCTGTACCACTTATCAAAAGGAACTTCGCTTTCTTTATATACTCTTCGTCCACATCGTCAGTTGTCAGTGACAAATCAGCAACACCGTCTCTATACATCAAAATGCTACTTTCGTTAGGCGAGAGTATTTCTGTAAAGGTAAGCCCTAGCTTTTCGCCGTTTTTTGCCCTAGTAATGTGTGAAATATCTATACCTTCTTTGTCAAAAAATTCGGTGACGAAATCTCCAAAGCGGTCATCACTAACCTTGCCGATAAATCCGCATTTTTTGCCTAGTCTTGCCAGCCCAACGGCAATATTTGCAGGAGAACCGCCCAAATACTTCTTAAAGCTGTCACTTTCTACCAGTGTTTTGAAGTAGTCAATGGGATTAAAGTCTATAGCTACTCTGCCTAGCGGAATGACATCAATAGGTCTATCCCTTTCAAAATCAATATAATAATTCATAATTTATCTCCTAATCTTTGCTTGCATTCTCTCTTTTTTCGGAAAGTTCTTTTATAACGCGGTCTTTTTTACCGTCAACAAGGTCATACCAGAACATAGGTATAGCGCAAAGTAGCAGGCTTATGCCGGGCATTAGCGACACCAAAGAAAACATACCAAAACGAATGTTTGTTGCCACATTTAGTGGGTTAATCGCCCCAGTTGTTGCCACAATCTTGGACGGGTCAATATTAAAGCCCAAATAAACAAGCACTATTGCGCATGTGGCAAAAGCGTTGCCTAGTTTATTAACAAAAGACTGACACGCAGAACCTAAGGCGGTATCCCTTTTGCCAGTCTCTAGCTCCATAAGGTCTAGACAATCACAAATCATAGCGTAGGTAGTAATATTTAGTGCGCCTAGCGGTATGCTCATAATGATAATAAAAGGTATGCAAACAAAAATATTTTGTGTGTACCAACCGGCAAATGTCATTGCAATGCTTGCCACAAATCCACTAATACAGGTAACTAAAAGTATTTTTTTGTAATTGTATTTTTTATACAGTAAGGGCATAAAGAGCATTGCGCCAAACATACCAACTGCGGCGCACACCATAAATATGGTGGATACTGTTCCCCTGCTAACTTGCAAAGCATCTACTAGCTGTTCGGCTGACAAGGTGGACTGGTCCGGCCCCATATAGAAAGTGTATCTTGCCACATGGGCTGCCGCCGCTTGCACAAGATATCTACCACTAGAAAGTACGCCAGTAATTATTACCAAAACTAGTGGCTTGCACTTAAATATTCTTTTTAAGCTGCTCATTTCTCCCTTTACTCTTTTCTTGTTGGGAACAACTACCCTTTCTTTGATAAAAAAGTAGGATGAGAAGAATATCGCGCCACCTAATATTGCGCAAGTTAAAGCAATAATCATATATTTGGCTTTGTCAATGTCAAGGTCGCTTCTGCCTGCCATTGCTTTGCCCAGCACTGCCGACAGTACCATCATTAGCGCCATTGGTATTGCCGCGCCTATACCGTTAAGAGTTTTTGCTATAGAAATAGTGTTGGCTCTTTCCTTTGGGTTGGGTGTCATTGCGTTAGGTAAACTCCAGAAAGGCACATCACTGACCGTATAAATCATACCCCAAAGCACATAAGTAACCGCGGCGTACGCCATAAGCTGAGTGCTGTTTAGTCCTGACGGCACATAGAACATTAGGAAAGTAAGAATGGCAACGGGAATGGGTGTAAACAAAATATATGGCTTGAATTTGCCCCACTTTGTGGTAACACGGTCTACAACTATGCCCATAATAGGGTCATTGATTGCATCCCAAACACGGGCAAGTAACATAAGTAGCAACACAAACATCGGTGATAAAAAGGCTACATTCAGATAAAATTCTGAAACATAACTGCTCATTACGGCATAAATCATGCCTTGTCCAAGTCCGCCGATTGCGAACATCCAAAATTCTTTTTTGGGAATATGGTTCTTTTCGGTAGTAAACTTGGCTACTTCTTCCGTCGATACGGCTTGCATTTCGTCCATGACAGTCTCCTTTGTTTGTTAAAATCTGTTAAATATACTATTTAATAATAGCACAACCGTTTAGCCGTTGCAATACCAAAATATATTTGATTCAAGTCATTGACAAACAGCTATTTATGCGTTATTTTGAAATAAAAAGTAAAATTGGGGTGTCTATGGCGAAAAAAACAACTTACGAACTAATGAAAAAATGCAGATTAAGAAAAGTTGCTGTGCCTGCCTTTAATGTAGACAACTTAGAAAGCGTACTTGCCGTTATTGAGGCTATGGAAGAAAGCAAAATGCCGGTTATTTTCCAAACCATACCACGCACACTAAACTATGGCGGAATAGCTACATACCCAGCCATGATAGATGCCTTACTAAAAAACAGCTCTGTAGACTATGCCATTCACCTTGACCACGGCAACGGGTTAGAGTTGGCAAGAAAGTGTATAAATAGTGGATTTTCTTCGGTAATGTATGACGGTAGCTTCTTAAGTTTGGAAGATAATATCACAAACACTAAAGAAATTGTAGACTATTGTAAGCCCCTTAACATATCGGTGGAAGGAGAACTGGGTACTATTGGGGGCAAGGAAGAAAGCGACACTATCTCGGCATGTTCTTACACTTCGGTAGATGAAGCAAGTTATTTTGTGAAAAAAACATCAGTTGATTTGCTAGCAATTGGTGTTGGCACCGCTCACGGAATATATTGTGGCACGCCCAAAATAAATGTTGATAGAATTAGCGAAATATCCCAAGCAATTCCCACTCCGTTAGTCTTGCACGGCGCAAGTGGGTTAAGTGATAAAGTAATTTTTGATTGCATTGATGCTGGTATTAGCAAAATAAATTTTGCTACAGAACTCCGTTTAGCTTTTACAAAAGGTATAAAACTCGGTTTTGATAATCATCCGCAAGAATTTGACCCAAAAATATATATGAAAGATGCCATAGAGTGCATAAAGAAAGTTGTGCTTGATAAAATTGCGCTTTGCTACAGAATCTAAGTTTATATGGGTAGATTCCTTCGCCACTTTCTAGTGTTGCCGCTTAGCGCAAAATCCTTATTTATTAGTAGTGCAAGCTCTTCCAGTATGTCTATAGAATTATTTTTACCGTGAAAATACTCTTTGCAAAAATTATAAAGACAGTCGCTTTGGTCATAAGCTGATGTTGTGCGCTTATTGGTATAGTTTTTTGCAAAAAATTTGCCCAAATCATAAAAGAATTGGTAAGGTGAGACAACTTTTTCTCTCAAAAAACCCATTGTTGTGACAAACCGTCCGCTATTGTGATAAAGTTCTAACATTTCTTCGGCAACTTTTAACTTCTTAAGTTCTTCACTGCTTATATGGGTGGAACTGATTATTTCGTAAGGGGGCTTTTCGCTAATAACATACCCCACTGCATTGTCAAAGATTTTTGAACCTTTAAGCACCTTCAAAAATCCTAGTTGCAGGCAGTGTACACCCAGTTTGTACAGCCTATCAAAGCCCATAATAAAACTATCATAATTTTCTTGCGGTAGCCCAGCAATTAGGTCGGTATGTATGTGTATATTATTAAGCAAGCACAGTCTACCAATATTTTTGTCAATCTTTGCTAAATCCGCCCTGCGGTTAACCGCTTCCAGTGTTGCTTCATTATACGACTGCACACCTATTTCAAACTGGAATAATCCTTTTTTGGCTTTGCTAAGCACACTAAATATCTGCTCGTCAAATAGTTCTGGAGCCATTTCAAAGTGAAAATTAGTGCCAGAATTGCCATAATTAGCTATTATATATTCAAATATCTTTGTTGCTCTGTTTGTATTGTAGTTAAATGTACGGTCTACCATTTTTACCTGTTTGGGATTATAAACCATTATTTTGTCGATATCACTAAATACTCTTTGCAAAGAAAATGCCCTAACGCTTTTGGTACTTGCGCTCATACAGTAAGAACAAGAAAAGGGACAACCCCTGCTTGTTTCCATATAAAGTATTTTGCTCCTGCCGAGTTTGCAATATTCTTCCGTATAGGGAGAAACTATATCGTCAAGATTTTTTACTGTGCGCGCTTCAATAACCTTATCCACTTGTTTGCCACTTGCTATATCATCAAGCAACTGACCAAAGGCAAAATCGCCCTCGCCTTTTATTATGTAGTCGCACAGATTATAATATCTTTCTTCGTCAAAGGCTATTTCGTACCCGCCTGCAATTATTATGCAGTTTGGAAGCGCATTTTTTATTAACGGAAGTAGTAGGCGGATATATTCTATATTAAAGATATAGCAAGAAAGTGCCACAATATCTGGGCTTTTCTCTACTATTTGTGCTAAGGTAAGATGTAAATCTACATTTACATTGCTTTCTAGTATTTCCACATTGTGTGGCGCGCTATTGCTAACAAGATAACGCGGAGCAAGCAAAGTGTGTATATATTTTGAATTTAGACTGACAAAAAGTGTTTTCATAGACAAATTATATCATATTACTTTGTTAAACGCTATTTTTTTGATGTTGACATTTAATAAGGGTAGGTCGTATAATTTTATAAAGGGGTAATGTGGAGTATTTATGGAACTGAAAATATTAGGTATGTATGGGCCTTATGGCAAAGCAGGCGTGGGAGCCGCAAGCGGATATCTTGTTAAACAAAATGATACCACGCTACTTCTTGATATGGGTAGTGGAGTCCTTAGCCGTCTAATTAACGAAATAGATATTGCCACTCTGTCGGGTATATTTATTTCTCATTTGCATTATGACCATACAAGCGACCTACTTCCCTTTAGATACTTGTTGGAAGAAAGAAACCTGCCTATGACCATTTACACCCACAAGGAAGATAGCGCTTGGTACAAAATACTTTTTGACCACCCACTATTTAATATAGTTAATATTGACGAAAATGCTAGTGTGCTTCTTGGCGACCTTCATCTTAGCTTTTTCCTAATGAACCACCCTATTACCAACTACGCCATAAGAATTGTGGGAGATAAAACATTGGTGTACACTGGGGACACTACATATTGTGACAATATATACAATGCCATAAGTGGAGCCGACTGCGTAATTGCGGACTGTAGTAAACCGCCCACCTTCATTGGGGGACATATGAGTGCCACCACAGCTATTGAATTGCACAAAAAATCTGGTGTTAGGATAATTGCGTCCCACCTAAGCCCTGATTACTCCCCAGACAAGCTTTTTACTGACTACGACAAAATAGAAGTTGCTAAGGAGCTTGTAACATATAAGATATAGCTAATGTTTTACTTATGATAGATTGCCATTTAGGTTGTATTTATCCTTGCCAAAAAACTTATCACTAATATTGCCTTTAGTCGCTGCTTACCTAAGCAGTTAGGCAAAATAGCTAACAAAACAAAATAGTACTAAAAAACATAAATCGGAGAAGAACAATGGAATACAAATCTCTTATTATTGGACACATAACAATGGATACCAATGTAGAGTGCACAGGCGAAACCACGCACTGCGCTGGCGGAGCTGTACTGTATTCTTCTGCGGCAGCCTACGGAATGGGGCATAATGTTGCTGCGCTGACTAAAGTTGCCACAAATGATATGGATAGATTGCAAGATTTTACTCTGCCTAGTGAGAATGTGTTTGTCATCCGTTCCAAAAAGTCTACAGATATGTATAATAAATACCTTACCCCCGACAAGGAACGCAGAGAAAGTGTAAGCACAAGTCAAGGAGATCCCTTCACAATGACGGATATACCTAATATCAGGGTAAATATTTATCACTTAGCAGGACTTCTTAACGGTGACTTTGATATTAGTATGATAAAAGGTCTATCAAAGCGGGGCAAACTTGCGGTAGATATGCAAAGTTTTTTACGCTACAGGAGCGCAGTTGACGGCAAAATGTATTTTCAAGACTGGGAGCATAAAAAACAATTGTTTAGGTATATAGACTTCCTAAAAGTTGACGCATACGAAGCGGAAATACTAACTGGCAAAACGGATAGAAAGGAAGCGGCGGAACTACTTTATGCTTGGGGCGCTAGAGAAATACTAATCACCCACAATCAAGAAGCAATGGTTTTTGACGGAGAAAGGTTCTATTGCTGTCCCATTAAGGCAAGAAGTTTGGTGGGCAGAACGGGCAGGGGCGATACCACATTTGCAATATATATTAACGAAAGGTTAAGTAATAATATTTGTAAGTCCTTACTAACTGCTACGGCGGCGGTATCTTATAAAATGGAAAAAGCAGGTGTTTTTAGTGGCACAAGGGAAGATGTGGAACAGTATATCAAAGACTTTTATAGTTTGGGTAGTTACTTTACTATGGTAACAGCTCACGGCGGTTCCTTAAAAACGGAGCGCAACAGCCAAAAGTATTTTGACACAATTAAGGATTATAATGTAGATATTATCGAAGTGGACATTCAAAAGAAAGGTAAACACCTTTACCTAAACCATATGCCAAAACTTTTTAATGTAAAAAAGTGTCTGCCACTCTCCTATGCTTTTGAATTCATAAAAGCGCACAACTTCAAAATAAATTGTGATGTAAAAAGAAAAGGCATAGTAAAAGATGTGCTAAAGTTAGCTAAGCAAATGGATGTGCTTGACAGAATAATATTTACTGGCAGTGTATCCAGGAGAGATTTTCCCCACCTTAAAGAAGGAATGGCTTACCTAAATAGGGGATTTTTTAAGTTCATAAAGATAAATGCAAAGAATATGCAAAAAATAAAAGACAAAATAGAAAGCTATAACAATCCGCGCATAGTGGGAGTAAACTTCCGATACACCCTACTGACTGACGAAATTCTTGCGGAGTGTGAAAGAATAAAACTACCCGTATCTACCTTTACAGTAGATAGCACAAAACAATTAAAGATGTTATGTAATGCCACCTTTTTGGACAACATAACAACAAACAAGCCAGATGAGGCTATGGAAATTATCAAAGGAGTAAATTTATGAAAAAATATGACACCCTAGTTATTGGGCATGTGTCCTTAGACTACAATATTGACTATATGGACAAAGAAATAATAGAAGTCGGGGGAGCGGTAATATACTCTTCTGCGGCAGCGTACGCTCAAGGCAGTAAGGTAGGAGTGGTAACCAAACTTGCACTTCGTGACCGCAACCGTCTAAATGAGTTCGTTATTCCCAAAGAAGATGTTTATTTTATCCCCTCTAAAGAATCAACTTCTATTAGAAACAAGTATTTTACTGCGGATAAGGAAAAAAGAGATTGCACTTGCATCTCTCAAGCTGACGGCTTCACCACTGATGATATTCCTGATGTGGAAAGCCAAATATACCACTTAGCAGGACTTATCTATGGGGATTTTGACAGCGAACTAATAAAATACTTAGCCAAAAAAGGCAAGGTTGCGCTAGATGTACAAGCGATGCTTAGAAGGGCTAGCGGAATAAACAGCAAAATGTACTTTGCTGACTGGGAAGACAAAAAACAAATGCTTCATTATATACACTTCCTAAAAACCGACCTTGCCGAAGCGGAAATACTTACTGGGTTTAGCGACCGCAAAAAAGCAGCTGAACTTCTGCATAATTGGGGAGCAAATGAAGTAATGATTACCCATAATACAGAAGTACTTATTTTTGACGGCAAAGAGTTCTATACCTGCCCTATTAAGGCAAGGAACCTTTCTGGAAGAAGTGGTCGTGGGGACACTACCTTTGCTGCATACATTACCGAAAGGCTCACTAAAGACATACCAGAAAGTTTGCTTTTTGCCACCGCTTTGGTTTCCCACAAAATGGAAACTCCCGGCGCATATCGTGGCAACCGGGAGAGTGTAAACAAATATATTGAGGATTTTTATAAATAAGGCTATTCCACCTGTTGCCAAGAACTATCTTGGGGATTGCTTTGGAAGGCAAGTAACATTCTCTTTTCTTTGGCGGTGATGTAGTTCGTTTCTTCAGCAACTTCAACAAGAGTGTTAAAATTACTTAGGGAAGCTAACTTTACATTGGCTTCCTTTAATTTTGCTATGCCTTTTGCCATACCGTAGGTAAAGATACTAACAATGCCTAGCACATTTGCGCCCTCTTCTCTAAGAGCTTCTACCACTTCTATGGAAGAACCACCAGTAGATATTAAATCTTCAATTACTATAACCTTTTTGCCAGCAACGGGCGCGCCTTCTATTTTGTTACATCTGCCGTGTGTTTTGTTATCGCCCCGTACATAGCCCATAGGTAGGTTAAGAATATCACTAACAATGGCGGCATGGGGAATGCCAGCTGTCGCCGTACCCATAACAACTTCAGTTTCGCTAAAAACTGTTCTTACTGTGTCGGCAATGGCATCTTCTATCAGCTTCCTTGTCCAGGGAAAGGCAAGTGTTAGTCTATTGTCACAATAAATGGGCGACTTTATTCCGCTTGCCCAAGTAAACGGGTCACTGGGGCGTAAAAATACTGCTTTAACTTCCAATAAAGCTTTGGCTACTTCTCTTGAATAATCCATAAATATTTCCTTTGTTCTGTTATTTTTTCTATAATTTTAATAATAATCTCCCCTTCTTTGGCGATTTCTTGCCGCTCTCCTGCGACTGTTGTGCATAGCGTTTGCGGTAGATGAGTAGCCCTTGTTAGTAAATAGTTCTACTATAAGTAGCAAACTAGGCACACTAAAAATTGTTTGCAATATAAGCGCCCCTATTCCTGCGCCAAAACCAAACCTTTTGGTATTGACCGCCACTAGTATAAAAAAGATTATTGCAGCCGCTATACCGCCACCAGCAGCTATCATAGTATTTGTTTTTGCCATGAAGACCGCCAAGATTACTCCACCTATAACAAATACCATAGCAACTCCACCGCCGAACAAACCATGGCCGTACTTTCCGTAGTAGCTTTTACTTAGAAAGTGCCAAATTATGCTTAGCACAATCACAGCAACAATACCAATAATAATATACTTCATCTATACTCTCCTTGGGATATGTATAATAATATGATAGCATACACCAACTTTTTTTTCAATACTTTTAATACTGGAAAAGTGGCGAAAAAATTCTCTTTTATTAGATTGAAAAAAACAGTATTTGCCGTATAATCTTTTGGCATTAAATAAAACTACAAAAATATTTTTGGAAAATTGCAAAATCATATTTACTTTTTATTGTTAACATAATATAATGAAATTATTAACAAAATAGGGGAAAAAAATGGATGCAATTGATGTAAAAATTATTAACTATCTTATAGAGAACTCCAGAGTTAACGCTTCAGAAATTTCTGACAAAATAAAACTATCTGTTTCTGCGGTTATCGAAAGAATAAAAAAGCTAGAAAATTCTGGCGTAATCAAGCAGTATTCTCTTATACTTAATAATAGCGCGCTAGGCAAAGATGTATCCGCCCTTATATCGGTGTCCTTAGATAATCCACGCTACAACAAAGACTTTGAAGAAATGGTGCGCCAAAACAGCCATATTGTGGAAGCTTACTATATTGCAGGGGATTATGATTATTCGTTAAAAATAATTACATCCAACACAAAATCCTTAGAGAAGGTATTGAACGAGATAAAGTCCATTGCCGGTGTGTCCAAGACACGCACAATGATTGTCTTTTCTACCATCAAAGAGGTCCACTCCTCTCCCATTAAACTGCTCAAAAAGGGAGAAAAATTACTTTAATTGTTTATAACAAATTATACATTTTAGGAGGCATTAAATGATTATAGGTATACCAAAAGAAATTATGCACGATGAAAGGCGTGTATCAGCTATTCCCGAAACAGTAGCAGAAATGGTAAAGAACGGGAATACAGTTCTCTTTGAAAAAGGCGCAGGCGTGGGCTCTTATTATAAGGATGAAGCGTACGAGCAAGCAGGAGCCGTTCTTGTGGGCGATGTGGCAGAAGTTTTTGCAAAGGCGGAAGTTATTTTGAAGGTTAAAGAACCTCTTTTTAACGAAAAACTTGGCAAACACGAAATTGACCTTATGCATAAAGGTCAATACCTAATCACATTCATTCACCCGGCAAGCCCAGTTAACCACACAATGGTAAAAACTATGGCAGAAAAGGGAATAATTGGACTTACCCTTGACGGTATCCCCCGTATAAGCAGAGCCCAAAACATGGACGCTCTTAGCTCTATGAGTACTTGCGCAGGCTACAAAGGCATGTTAATGGCGGCTGATATCTTACCTAAGTTCTGTCCTATGATAGGCTCGGCTGTGGGTATGATTAAGCCAAGTAACGCTTTTGTTATTGGTACTGGTGTGGCTGGACTTCGCGCCGTTGCTACGGCAAAATCTTTAGGCGCAATAGTTTATAGCGCAGATATCCGCCCTGATGCTAACGAGCAAGCAAAATCTCTAGGCGCAAGAATTGTTGATACAGGCGTACCTGTAGAAATCGCTGTAAGCGCAGACGGAAAGCATGCCAACAAATTGTCAGATGAGTGGCTGGCAAAGGAAAGAGCAGCTTTAGCTCCTGCTGTAGCTAACGCAGACATAGTGTTCTGCAGCGCACTACTACTCGGCAAAAAAGCCCCACTTCTTATCACCGATGAAATGGTTGCTTCAATGAAGCCAGGTAGCACAATAGTTGATATATCTATTGACCAAGGTGGCAACTGTGCCATTACTCCGGCAGGCAAAATAGAATCTAAGCACGATGTAGTAGTGCAAGGAATTAAGAATATCCCTGGACTACTTCCTACAAGCTCCACTTATATGTTCTCACACAATATTTATAATTTGCTTGCATATCTATCCAAAGACGGCAAAATTGTACTAGATAGAAGTGACGAGATTGTAGAAAGCATCCTTGTTTGCATTGACGGCGAGTTAGTACACGCCGGCGCAAAAGAAGCAATGGGCATCTAAATTACATTTATAACGCTGTCGGTTAGCTTTAACCGACAGCTCATTTTTTTAATATTACTATTTTTCGGAGGTTGTTAATGACTATTACTCAAGGTATTTTGGTGGCAGTTTTTGGCGTTTCTATTGTGGTGGGTTATTTCTTAATAAATAATGTACCTAGCCTCTTGCACACCCCTTTAATGTCGGGCATGAATGCTCTTAGTGGCATTACTATTTTGGGAGCTTTGATAGCAACCGCAGTCGCCATTAGTGGCAATAGTATTATCTTAGGCTATGTTTTTGGCTCGGCAGCAATTATCCTGGCTATGCTCAATGTAGCAGGTGGATTTTATGTTACTAACCGAATGTTAAAAATGATTGTAAAAACTTCACCAAGTAGCAAAAAACTTGACCTGATTTTTAACAGTATTGCTATCGTTGTATCGGTAGCCTTTGTCGCACTAAGCGTGCTATTTATGAACAATGTTATGTACTATGTGCTAAGCGGAATACTTATACTAGCGGTACTTTTTGGCATATATCTTATGAGCATAGTTAAGCTATCCGTTATTGGTAACCGTCTATCTGCTGTTGCAATGGCGCTTGGCATAATTTTGGTACTAATAAAGAACGGCATTTTGCCTGTATATATCCTGTATATAGCAATGTTTGTTGGTCTAGTACTAGGAATACTACTTGGTGTCAAAGTAAAAATGATACAAATGCCCCAAATGGTTGCCCTTCTCAACGGCTTTGGTGGCGCGGCGAGTATGATTGTTGGCGCGTTTGCTATAATGGGAATAGGCGCAAGCGTTGACTACTTTAGCTTAGCTACTTCCGCTCTAGCAATATCTATTGGCGCAATCACACTGCTTGGCAGTTTGGTTGCCGCAGGCAAACTCCATAGAATCTTGCCCCAAAAACCTATTGTTCTAAAAGGTCACCAAATTTACTTAATAGGTACTTTACTTGCAACAGTAATAGTAATTGTACTTTCTTGTATAAAAATATTGCCAACAAACGCACTCTTTGCCTTAATGGTACTTAATGTAGTATTATCAAGCGCATTCGGTATACTATTTAGCATTCGAGTTGGTGGGGCGGATATGCCCATAACTATATCCCTACTTAACAGCTTGTCTGGTGTTGCCGGCGCAATAGCAGGACTAGCTATAAACGACCTTTTGCTAGTTTCCATTGGCGGTATTGTTGGCGCAAGCGGACTACTACTTACCCAAATTATGTGCAAAGCAATCAATAGAAGTTTGTCATATATTTTGCTTGGAAAAACTTCTACAAGTAAGCACAGCGAAGTAGCTGCACCAAAGATAACGGAAGCTACTGAGATTGTCACAGAAAACGCCAATCCCATTGAGATACTAAAAAATGCAAAAAAGGTTATTATTGTGCCTGGATACGGTATGGCTATTGCTCAAGCTCAACACACTGTAAAGAGTTTAGCTACGCTACTGCAAGCAAATGGTGTAGGGATTAAGTACGCTATTCACCCAGTAGCAGGCAGAATGCCCGGGCATATGAATGTACTACTTTGCGAAGCTGATGTAGACTATGAAGACCTTTACGAAATGAAAGATATCAATGACGAATTCAAAGGCGCGGATGCAACCATAGTAATTGGCGCAAACGATGTGCTTAACCCTGCCGCAAGAAATGCTGTTGACACACCAATTTATGGCATGCCAGTACTTAGCGTTGATGAGTGCAAGAATATTTTTGTGTTTAACTACGACACCAAGCCAGGCTATGCAGGCGTTAATAATCCTTTGTACGAAAGGCCCAGCGGTGTATATTTGTATCTAGGCAACGCGGCAGATACTTTGAAAGCGTTTATTGACGAACTAAGCGCAAGTAAAGAAGTAACAGAGCCGACAATAGTAACGGAAAAAGCAGAAAAAGCTGACCCGACAACCTTGCTAAAAACCGCAAAGAAAGTAATTTTTGTACCAGGGTATGGCATGGCTATTGCTCAGGCGCAATATTTGGTAAAAAAACTTGCAGACAAGCTAAGAGATAACGGTACGGAAGTTAAGTACGCTATTCACCCCGTAGCAGGCAGAATGCCAGGGCATATGAATGTACTACTTTGCGAAGCTGATGTGGACTATGAAGACCTTTACGAAATGAAGGATATCAATGACGAGTTCAAGGATGCGGACGCAACTATTGTTATCGGTGCAAATGATGTTCTTAACCCTGCCGCAAGGAATGCTGTCGATACGCCTATTTATG
>CAYJBW010000001.1:0-41571 GCA_964368255.1 uncultured Christensenella sp. | reverse complement strand
GCAAATGATGTTCTTAACCCTGCCGCAAGGAATGCTGTCGATACGCCTATTTATGGCATGCCAGTACTTAATGTTGACGAATGCAAGGATATTTTTGTATTCAACTATGACACAAAACCTGGTTACGCTGGCGTTGATAATCCGTTGTACATTAGACCAGTCGGTGTTCATCTATACTTAGGCAATGCGGCAGATACGCTAAATGAGTTCCTTTCTAAAATATAACCATGTTAGCTAAAGTAAGCTCTCCAAATAGCCACTATAACAATGTGATTGGTTCTGTCCCAAATATCGTCCAAAAGAATCCGCGCATTATTGACCTTGCGCTATTTGGTAGCCACGATAGCTTTACCCACCTTATAACAAACAAAGGTAAAGTCGCCGATAAATCTACCTGCTTTGTAAGATTTTTTGGCGGCAAAGTACTAAAAAATATGACCGTACGCTATTCTAAGTCACAAGTTGTGGGAGCTTATGAGCAACTTATGGCTGGCGTACGGTTTTTTGATGTGCGTCTTCACTACGAAAATAACACTTTTTTGACCAAACACTTCCTTACGGGTGGTTGTTTTGCTGATACCGTTATAGAAATACTAAAGTTTTTGGCAGAGAATAAGGGGGAAGTTATTGTATTCCGCTTTTACAATAAGGATTATTATGACAAGGGACAACCATATTTAATAGACTTTTTGAAGGGTGTTAGTTATCAAGGTAAAACATTATTAGACTATTTGCACTACAAAACGCGCGACATTGGACACTTTGACTATGCTGGTCTTACCGCTACTCCTTACACTGCGGAAGAGTTCCACAAACCAAGTAATTATGACAAAAAAGATGGGATATACCTAACCGACCTAACCTACAACGATGTTACCAAAAACGGTACAGAAAGTGGTATAGTAATGTATGGTTGGGAAAGAACGGACGGGAATATACCTACTTGCTTTTATGCGGACGGTAGGGAAAAAGCTAAGTGGCTCAATACTTCGATAACAGAAGAAGCGCTTGCTCAAATTGACAAAGAAGCAGAAATAACCAAAGAATACCATGATATAACTAACCATTTATTTAGAGTAAATCAAGCTAATTTGAATGTTTGCGCAAAAACTCTAAAACAACTTTTTTACACATTAAAGGGGAAATCTCTTATAAATATGGCGTCAAAATTCAATCCAATTTTTGTAGAAAAAGAGAATTTTGATTATTTATTATCAACAATGCCCTGCCTATCTATGGACTATGTCACTTGCAATATCAATGACTTTAATAATAAAGTTAATAAAAAGATATTTGCCTATAACCAAAAACTTTGTCAGTAGATTTTACTTACCTACCGTTAGTTTGAATATATCGCTATTTTCTCCCATAATTATTAGGTGGTCTCCACGCTCTAGCAAATAATCTGGATCTGTGACGGGAACAATGCTATTACTTTTTTTGAAGGCAAGTACATTTACTTTATACTTACTGCGGACATCAATTTCACGCAGTGACCTACCTACCCACTTTTCTGGCACGGCTATTTCATAAATAGCATACTTGTCGGACAGCTCAATGAAGTCAAAAACATTTTTACCGCTACACTTTGTTGCCAATTTTAACGCAATATCTCTTTCTGGGTATACTATCTCATCCGCGCCGTTTCTAAGTAAGAATTTCGCCTGAATTTCTCTTTCTGCCTTACTAATAACATACTTTGCGCCAAGCTCTTTTAGTTGTGAAGTAATTTCTAAACTAGCTTGAAAATCTTCACCAATAGCGACAAAACATATATCAAAGTTGTTTACGCCTATGCTTCTAAGCACACCTTCGTGCGTGCAATTACCTATAAGAGCATTGGTATAAAGGGGGCTAAGTTCATTGATTATCTCTTCTTTTTTGTCAACTATCATAACTTCGTTGCCAAGGCTCATTAGTTTGGAACCTAGTAGCGTTCCGAACTTGCCCATACCTATAATTAAAATTGATTTCATAAATAATTCTCCTGTTTTTTCTAACCTATCAATATATCCCCAATCGGTCTTTGGGTGGGTAAATTTGTGCGCTTCTGCGTGAAAGCAAGCACAACTGTCATTAGTCCTACCTTGCCTAAATACATAAGGAAAGTAATAATTATTTTTGAACCTACACCAAGGTAAGGTGTTATTCCCAAAGATTGTCCAACAGTGCCAATAGCAGAGATAACTTCAAATGTCACATTTTTGAGAGAGAAAGGTTCTAATGCACAAATTACAATTACAGCAAGGAATATGGCAAACCAATAGGAGCTAAAGATAGCAAGAGCCTGTCTTAGCACACCTTCATCCACTCTTTTTTTGCCGATGATAACCCCCTTTTGCGGATTTATTAGAGACTTTAACGCAAACAATACTATGACAAAAGTACCTATTTTTATACCGCCAGCGGTTGAGCCTGAGCTTCCACCGACAAACATCAAAAACATTGTCATAATCGTGCTGCTCTCACTCATTCCTGCTATATTAACTGTATAGAAACCCGCTGTTCTAGGGGATATTACTTGAAAAAGCGAAGCAAGTAACGCACTGCCAAAGTTCATATTTTTAAGCAAATTGTTAGCTTCAAAAATCATAAAAAGAATAGCAGGCACAATAATTAGTATAACTGTAGCCGTAAGAACGATTTTTGTATACCATTGGAACTTTTTTGCCTTAAAATGACTTTCCCAAATATCACTCCACACCAAAAAGCCCAAGCCACCAATAACGATTAGCGCCATTATTGTTATACTTACTAACGGGTCATTATAGTACGATGTAAGCGAGCTAAATTGCCCCTTATAGCCCATAAGGTCAAAACCTGCGTTGCAAAAAGCCGATATTGCGTGAAAAACAGCATAATAACTACCTTTGACAAAGCCCATTTCTGGAATAAATCTAATGGATAGTAACATCGCTCCAAGTAACTCAAACATTAGAGTGCCTATAACAATTTTTTTGATTAGCTTAACAATTCCGCTTGTGTTAATAGTTCTTGCGGTATTGATTAGTATAGTTCTTTCGTACAGTCCAATTTGCCTTTTGGTAATCATGGCAAACAAGCTTATAATGGTCATAAATCCTATACCGCCAATTTGTACAAGAAGAATTATCACTACTTGCCCGAAAAGTGACCAATAAGTAAAGATGTCATAAATACCTAGACCAGTTACACAAGTTGCTGAGGTAGATGTAAAAATTGCATCAATATATGGTGTCCAAACTCTAGCTTTAGATGCGATAGGGGTGGAAAGAAGTAAGGAGCCTAACAGTATTACTAATAGGTATCCTAATGCAATTATTTGCCAAGAACTTGGCTTCTTTCTCACCTTTGTTAACATATTCATAATTATAATACTAACCTTATCATTATGCAAGCAACTGTGCCTAATTCCACTAGTCTGTTTTTTTAACTCATAAACAAACTTATCTTTCCGTATATTTTCTTTTTTATGCAATACTTTATGCATTATACTGTTATTTTATACAATATTTATGAATATTTATGCAAATATTGCTTGACGATAATTTTTATAAGTGATATTATTATAACAATATTTATCGGAGGCATTAACAATGAAAAAAGGCATTAAAAAAATAGTACTGGCATATTCTGGGGGACTGGACACATCAATTATTATTCCCTGGCTCAAAGAAAACTATGACAATCCCGAAATAATCGCAGTAAGTGGTGATGTGGGACAGGGTACAGAACTTGACGGTTTGGAAGAAAAAGCTATAAAAACTGGCGCGTCCAAACTCTATATTTTGGATATGAAGGAAGAGTTTATCACCGATTATGTTTATCCTACACTAAAGGCAGGGGCTAAGTATGAAAATGAATACTTGCTCGGAACCGCTTTTGCCCGTCCAATAATAGCAAAAGGTATTGTAGATATAGCTCTTAAAGAAAATGCTGACGCAATTTGTCACGGTTGTACGGGTAAGGGCAATGACCAAGTAAGATTTGAACTTACCATAAAGGCATTTGCTCCCCACCTAAAAATTATTGCCCCGTGGAGAGAATGGGACATCAAATCTCGTGAAGAAGAAATAGAATACGCAGAAAAACACAATATACCGCTAAAAATAAACAGAGAAACAAACTATTCTAAGGATAAGAATTTGTGGCACCTATCCCACGAAGGTATGGATTTGGAAGACCCCGCAAACGAGCCTGATTATGACAAAAAAGACTTTTTGGAATTAGGCGTATCCCCATTTACCGCGCCCGACAAAGCAACCTATGTTACTATAGGCTTTGAAAAGGGCATTCCTACCACCGTTGACGGCAAAAAGCTAAGTGGCGTAGAACTGGTTAGCGCGCTTAACAAAATCGGCGGAGAGAACGGTATTGGGCTACTTGACATTGTAGAAAATCGTCTTGTCGGTATGAAGTCAAGGGGAGTATACGAAACTCCGGGCGGAGCTATCCTATACAAAGCGCACGAAATATTAGAAACTATCTGTCTTGACAGAGATACCCAACACTACAAACAACTAGTTGCTCATCAGTTCGCTGAACTTGTATATTTTGGCAAGTGGTTTACACCCCTTCGTGAAGCTCTTTCTGCTTTTGTTGACAAAACGCAAGAAACTGTAACTGGGGAAGTAAAGCTAAAACTTTATAAGGGTAACACAATAAATGCCGGAGTTACTTCTCCCTATTCCTTATATAATGAAGAGTACGCAACATTTGAATGTGACAGCGTCTACACCCAAAGCGATAGTGAAGGTTTTATCAATCTTTTTGGTCTACCGCTTAAAGTTAGAGCGTTAATGCAACAAAATCTAAACAAATAATATAACTTTTGTTATTACTTGGAGAGAATTATGAAAAATCAATGGTCAGCGCGTTTTAGCAAAGAACTAGCAAAAGACACTAACGACTTTAATTCTTCTATATCAACCGATTGGGTTATGTACAAAGAAGACATAGCCGGGAGCATTGCGCACACAAAAATGCTTGGCGCGCAAGGTATCATTGACCTTGAAGAAAGCGAAGCTATAGTTATTTCCTTGCAGGGAATAGTTAGCGACATAGAAAGTGGCTCTTTGCTAATTGATTACAGCGCAGAAGACATACATATGTTCGTGGAAGCGGAGCTAACCAAAAGGCTGGGTACCTTAGGCAAAAAGCTACACACTTCCCGCAGTAGGAATGACCAAGTTGCGTTAGATATCCGCCTTTATTCACGCAAAAAAGTGCAAGAAATCATTGTTGAACTAAAGAGTTTGCTTACTACCATTGTTACTTTAGCCGAGCAACATACCAACGCAATTATGCCTAGCTATACCCATTTGCAACGGGCGCAACCAACCACACTTGCACATTATCTTCTTGCTTACGGCAATATGTTCGTTCGTGATGTGGCAAGACTTGTTGATTGCCAAAAAAGGCTAAATATTTCTCCCTTAGGAAGTTGCGCTCTTGCTGGCACAACCTATCCCATTGATAGGTTCTTGGTGGCAGAACTTCTTGGTATGGACAGCGTAAGTAGCAACAGTATGGACGGCGTGTCCGACAGAGATTTTGCCATAGAGCTAGCTAGCGACATAGCCATAATAATGATGCATTTATCTCGCTTTTGTGAAGAAATTATCCTTTGGTGCAGTACTGAGTTTAGTTTTATGGAACTTGACGATGCGTATTCTACGGGTAGTAGCATTATGCCACAAAAGAAAAACCCCGACATTGCAGAACTTGTGCGTGGCAAAACGGGCAGAACTTATGGCAATCTTATCGCCCTTCTAACAATAATGAAAGCCTTGCCTCTTGCCTATAATAAGGATATGCAAGAAGATAAAGATAGTTTGTTTGACAGCTTTGATACCGTTTTGCAATGCTTACCCATTTTTAACAAAATGCTATCCACCGCAAAGTTTAATACTCTTATTATGGAAAATGCAGCAGAAAAAGGCTTCATTAACGCCACAGACTGCGCGGACTATCTAACAAAAAAAGGTGTGCCTTTCCGTGATGCGTACACAGTGGTGGGCAAATTAGTTTCATACTGTATTGCCAACAATTTAACTCTTAATAGCCTTAGTTTAGAACAATACAAGCAGTTTTGTAAGGAATTTGACAATGATATCTACCACGCTATTAGTTTGAATACCTGCGTAAATAATCGCAATTCTTATGGCTCTGTTTCCAGTATTTGTATTAAGGAACAAATTGCACAGATACAAAAGGTTTTATAGGAGGGAAATATGAAACATTTGTTAAAGTTATCCGATTTGTCTAGTCAAGAAATATTAGATATTCTCAACCTAGCTGACCAACTTAAGTTTGAAAACAAACACGGCATTGAACATCGCATACTAAGTGGCAAAACTTTGGCTATGATTTTTAGCAAGTCTTCCACTCGTACTAGGGTTAGTTTTGAAGTGGGAATGAACCAATTAGGCGGTCAAGCCTTGTTCCTTAGTACCGCTGACATTCAGCTTGGACGGGGGGAACCAATCAGAGATACCGTACGCGTTCTTAGTCGCTATGTCAACGCTATTATGATAAGGACATACAAACAAAGTGATGTAGAAGACTTAGCTCAGTACGGCACTATACCAATAATTAACGGGCTAACCGACTACTGTCACCCCTGCCAAGTGCTTGCCGACCTTATGACAATAAGAGAGTATAAGCACAGCTTCAAAGACTTAAAACTTTGCTTTATAGGTGACGGCAACAATATGGCTAACTCACTGATTGTGGGCTGTATAAAGCTAGGTATTAAGGTTAGTATTGCCTGTCCAAAGAACTTTTTGCCTGACAGCATTCTAATCCAGTGGGGATATAGGCAAGGACTGCTTGAAATAACTGACGATATTGATTTAGCAGTCAAAGACAGCGATGTTGTCTACACCGATGTATGGGCGAGTATGGGACAGGAAGAAGAAGCCGAAGAAAGAAAAATTGCCTTCAAAAACTTCCAAATAAATGAAGAAATTATGCAAAAAGCAAAAAGTGACGCTATAGTTTTGCACTGTTTGCCCGCTCACCGCGGAGAAGAAATTACTTCACCTATCATGGAAAAGTATGCACCTAGTATATTTGACCAAGCGGAAAACCGTCTTCACGCGCAAAAGGCTGTTATGGTACTTCTTATGAAGCCCAACTACAAGGAGAAGTAAAAAATTATTTTTTTGTTTAACTTTTAGCTCTATTTTTGTTTGCATTCATAATATGTATTTGCTACAATTATTTTATAAGATATGTGAGGTAAAAGTGATTATTAAATGGATCGGTAAATCTAACGGAATAACGCATAACGCGCACAATTAACCAACAAAACACAGTTTTTTGCTGTGTTTTTTTAATTACTTGTTTATACAAGACGGAGGGTTTTTTATGAAGAAAGTAGCAATTGTAATGGGTAGTAAGAGCGATGCCGAAATACTCAAAAAGACACACAAAATACTTAATGATTTCGGAGTAAATAGCGTTGTGCATGTGTTATCTGCCCACCGCTCTCCCAATGAAACAACAGATTTCGCCACAAGTGCCGCAAGAAACGGTTTTGGCGTTATTATTTGCGCCGCAGGCAAAGCCGCTCACTTAGCAGGTGTTGTTGCTGGTCATACCACCTTGCCGGTTATTGGCATACCAATAATAAGTAGCACTCTTGATGGACTTGACAGCCTGCTTTCTGTTGTACAAATGCCAAGCGGAGTACCAGTTGCTACAGTTGCAATAAATGGCGCAGAAAATGCCGCACTACTAGCTATTCAAATACTTGCCGTAGAAAATACGGATTTAGGTAAAAAACTCACAATTTACAAAGAAAAATTAAGACAGGCAACACTTGATGCAGACGCAACTATTATGGATTATTTCAAATAAGGAGAAAAATATGTCAGCAACACAAAAAACCACACTTCTCTACGAAGGTAAGGCGAAAAAAGTATATTTAACTACAGATAAGGACATCGTGCTTGTCAGCTATAAGGACGATGCAACAGCTTTTAACGGACTAAAAAAGGGACAGATAGCAGGCAAAGGCATAATCAACAATAAGTGTAGCAACCAAATGTTCAAGTTCCTTGAGACAAAAGGCATCCAAACTCACCTTGTTGAAGAAGTATCCGACACCGACACACTGGTAAAAAAGGTGGAGATAGTACCGCTTGAAGTAATAGTTAGGAACATTGCGGCAGGCTCCCTAAGTAAGCGACTAGGTATCCCAGAAGGCACACCAATGGCAAGGACAGTGCTAGAGTTTTCTTACAAAAATGACGAACTCGGCGACCCTATGATAAACGATTATCACGCGCTCGCTATGAACCTTTGCACCGAAGAAGAGATTGCCACGATAAAAGCTATGGCGTTAAAAATTAACGATATTATGAGAGCTTATTTTGCAGAAATCAATATTGATTTGATAGATTTTAAGTTAGAATTCGGTAGATACAAGGGTACTATTATTTTAGCCGACGAAATTTCTCCCGACACTTGCAGATTTTGGGACAGCACAACCAAAGAAAAATTGGATAAAGACCGCTTTCGTAGAGACATGGGCGGAGTAGAAGATGCGTACAAAGAAGTTATGAAAAGACTTTTGGCAATCAAATAGTCTACTTGTTTACTTGGAGGAACATGAAAGAATTGTTGATACCCGAAAGAGAATTCGGTATTCATGAGGAATGTGGCATTATTGGCATTATTTCCCCGCAAAAAAAAGAACTAGCTAAAGAAGTATTCTTAGGACTATTTTCTCTTCAACACCGCGGGCAAGAGAGCGCAGGTATTGCCACCGCTTACGGCAACAACCAAGTTGCTTACTACAAAAATATGGGTCTTGTTAGCGAAGTTTTTGACGATGACTCTCTAGAAAGACTACCTTCAACTAATGTAGCCATAGGGCATGTTCGTTATTCAACAATGAGTACAAGCAATGTTGTTAACGCCCAGCCTGTAGTTTTTTATGGGCGGTATGGCAGAATGGCGATAGCGCACAACGGGAATTTGATTAACGCAGCGGAGATAAAAAACGAACTTATAAAAAAGGGTCATATCTTCCAATCTTCTACGGACGCGGAAGTGGGCGCAGCACTAATAAATGAGCTAGCTGTAGATAACATTGAACAAGGTATTTTTGATGCTTGCCACCGATTTTCGGGGGCATTTGCACAGGTAATAATGGCAGGCAACCGACTTTTTGCGGTGCGCGACAGCAAGGGACTAAAGCCCCTCGTTATGGGAGAAAAAGACGGCGATATTATTTTTGCAAGCGAATCTTGCGCTTTAGATGCCCTTGAAGCCCGTATTATTAGAGATGTAGACCCAGGCGAAATGATTTCTGTGGACACATACGGCAAAATTGTTAGTAAAAGATTTGATAAAATGGAAAAAAAGCCGTGCATTTTTGAATATGTTTATTTAGCTCGTTCCGATTCTGTTCTAGACGAAATAAGCGTTTATAACAGTCGTTATGAGTGTGGCAGAATGCTAGCTAATCTTTTCCCAATAGAAGCTGATATTGTAGCAGGCGTTCCAGACTCCGCGCTAGTTAGTGCCAGGGGATATTCTGATGTGTCTGGACTTCCCTATGTCGATGCTTTGAGCAAAAACCGCTATATCGGCAGGACATTCATTCAGCCAGTACAATCACAAAGAGAAAACAGCGTAAAAATTAAGCTAAATGCCTTCCGTAACAACATAAAAGGCAAAAGACTTATTCTTATTGACGATAGCATTGTGCGTGGCACGACAAGTAAAAAAATTATTAACTTGCTTAGAAAAAGCGGCGCAACGGAAGTTCATATGCTTATTGCTAGTCCCATAGTAAAATGCCCTTGCTTCTTTGGCGTGGATATGAACACTAAAGAACAACTTATCGGCGCTTACCGCTCTGATGACGAAATTTGTAAGCTAATTGGCGCCGACAGTTTGCATTATATTCCGCTAGATATGTTAAAAACCGCTTGTGGCGGTGGGAGTTTTTGCACAGGTTGCTTTGACGGCAACTATGCAGTAAATAGTGATGGATATGTTTGTAACAACAATTTGTTTGAATAGAAGGAGAAAATATGGCAATCGATTATAAGTCCGCAGGAGTGGATGTAGAAGCAGGCTACTCTGCCGTCAAAATGATGAAAGAGTATGTAAAAAGCACCTATGACAAGAATGTTGTGGGCGACCTTGGTAGCTTTGGTGGCTTTTACTCACTCGATGACAAAGAAGATGGCGATGTTCTTGTTGCCGGCACTGACGGAGTAGGCACCAAGCTAAAATACGCGTTTACTCTGGACAAGCACGACACAATCGGCATTGATGCCGTTGCAATGTGCGTTAATGACATTGTTTGTCAGGGCGCGCGCCCACTTATTTTCCTTGATTATATTGCACTGCCTAAACTAATCCCAGAAAAGGTAGCCCAAATAGTTAAAGGAGTTGCGGAAGGTTGCAAAATGGCATCTTGCGCCTTGATTGGGGGCGAAACCGCAGAAATGCCCGGTTTTTATGCTGACGGAGAATATGACATAGCAGGTTTTAGCTGTGGCATAGCCAAAAAGAACAAAATTATTAACGGAAGCAATATAAAAGAAAATGACAAGCTAATTGGGCTTGCTAGTAGTGGCTTACATAGCAACGGTTATTCACTCGTTAGGAAACTTTTCCCACCAGTAAAAGAAGAATTAGAAAGGTATGACGAATTTTTGGGAGCAACGCCAGCGGAAGTTTTGCTAACACCAACAAGAATTTATGTAAAAACAATATTGGATTTGATTACAAAATATAAAATTAAAGGTATCGCCCACATCACTGGGGGCGGATTTATTGAGAACATTCCAAGAATACTGCCTAAAGGTCTAGGCGTGGATGTTTATACTGACAGCTATCCACTGCCCAAAATATTTAGCGCATTGCAGCAAAGAGCGGATATTACTTACGAAAAAATGTGCAACACATTTAATATGGGCATAGGAATGGTAATTTGTGTGGACAATTCTATTGCCAGTGATGTTGTAGATTATCTCAATAATAACGGAGAAAAAGCATACATAATCGGTAAGGTTACATCTAGCGAAGGGGTTAATCTTATTAAGGGTAACAAATGCTAAATATTGCAGTTTTCGTGTCCGGCTCGGGGAGCGACTTACAAAGCATAATCGATGGCGTTAACGCAAAACAAATCGATGCAAAAATTGTGCTTGTTGTAGGTAGCAAGGCAGGTATTTTTGCACTGGAGAGAGCAAAAAACGCCAATATCCCCACCGCTGTTTTTGACAAAAAAGATTTTTCTTCTAAAGGCTTAATGTTTGACGGACTACTTTGTGAGCTAAAAAAATACCAAGTAGACCTAATTGTGCTAGCTGGCTACCTTAATATTCTGCCCAAAAAGTTCGTAGAAAAGTATCCTGGAAGAATAATAAACATACACCCGTCACTAATCCCGAAATACTGCGGAAAGGACTTTTACGGTACTAAAGTTCACGAAGCGGTGATTGTAAATAAAGAAAAGTTTAGCGGAGCAACTGTACATTTTGTGGACGAGGGCACCGACACTGGAGAAATAATTTTGCAAGAAAAAGTGGTGGTAGAGCCTGACGACACCCCCATTTCGTTGCAACAAAGAGTGCTTGCACTGGAACATAAAATTTTGCCCAAGGCAATAAATATAGTTATAAAATTACTTTTGGAGGGAAAATGAAAAAAAGAGCGTTAGTAAGTGTCTCTGACAAGACAAATATTGAGCAGGTTTGTAAAAAACTAGACAGCTTAGGTTATGAGATTATTTCCACAGGCGGGACATACAACACTATAAAAAAAGCAGGCTTAAATGTACTTAACATTAGCGAAATAACCAACTTCCCAGAGTGTTTGGACGGCAGAGTAAAGACCTTGCACCCTGCTGTGCATGCAGGAGTGCTTGCAATGCGTAGTAACAGCGAGCATATGAAACAATTAAGTGAGCTAAACATTAACACAATAGATATAGTAATTGTCAACCTTTACCCCTTCAAGCAAACTATTATGAAAGAAAATATTGAGTTCCAAGAAGCGGTGGAGAATATTGACATTGGCGGTCCTACTATGCTAAGAAGTGCCGCAAAGAACTTCCAAGATGTAATAGTGATTGTTGACCCAGCTGACTATGCAAAAGTATTTACTGAGTTAGAAGAAGGCAATGTTACTTTGGACACTAGAAAGTATCTTATGTACAAAGTTTATCAACATACCGCAGTTTATGACACTATGATATCTACATTTTTGCGCAAGCAACTAGGCATTGACTTCCCCGACCAACTAACGCTTGCATACGAAAAGGTGGAGCAAATGCGCTACGGCGAAAATCCCCACCAAATGGCGGCATCTTACAGCGAAGTTATTCCTGTCAAAAATAGCTTGCTAAATGCCACTAAGTTAAACGGAAAACAACTATCTTATAACAATATAAATGATGCAAACGGCGCAATTGAACTACTCAAAGAGTTTAGCGAGCCAACAATAGTCGCCGTAAAACACGCTAACCCTTGCGGAGTGTCTTCTGCGGATAATATTTATGACGCATATATGAATACATATAATAGCGACCCCGTTTCTATCTTTGGCGGAATAGTTGCCAGCAACAGACTAATTGACGAAGCTACCGCAAAGGAGCTTGTGAAAATCTTTTTGGAAATAGTGATTGCGCCTGACTTTAGCGAAAGCGCACTGGAAATACTCAAAACAAAACCCAATCTAAGAGTGCTAAAACTTAGCGATGTAGGCAAGCCAAATGATATAGGCACTATGGAGTTCAAAAAATGTTACGGCGGTTTAATAATGCAGAATGCCGACATTGGGGCATCCGAAAAGTTTAATATAGTTACCCAAACCAAGGTAGATGAACAACAGGTTTCTTCATTGCTTTTTGCTATGAAAGTAGTTAAGCACTGTAAGTCTAACGCAATAGTTTTAGCAAAAGGCACCACCACATTAGGGATAGGAGTAGGACAAACCAACAGAATTTGGGCAACTAATCAAAGCGTAGAACACAGTTTAAGTGACACAAATGGAGCGGTAATGGCTAGTGATGCTTTCTTCCCCTTTAGCGATTGCGTAGAAGTGGCGGCACGGTGCGGCATAAAGGCAATTATACAACCTGGTGGTTCCATAAGAGATCAAGAGAGTATAGATGTTTGCGACAAAAACGGCATAGCAATGGTTTTTACCGATGTTAGGCACTTTAAGCACTAATATGGAGATAACATGAAAAGTGTACTTGTAATTGGCGGTGGGGGCAGAGAACATGCAATTTGCCTTGCGCTAAAAAAAAGTAAGGATATTGGCGATATTTATTGCGCCCCAGGTAATGCAGGCATAGCAAGCATTGCTAAGTGCGTAGATATATCCGCCACAGATTGTGAAAAAATCGTGCAATATACTAAGGAGATTAAGCCATATCTTGTGCTTGTCGCTCCTGATAATCCCCTTTCGCTTGGACTTGTAAATATGCTACAAGATTGTGGCATAAAAGTGTTCGGACCCACTAAAGAAGGGGCAATAATAGAGTCCAGCAAAAAGTTTGCTAAAGACTTTATGACACGGCACAATATCCCTACAGCTAAATACGCTACATTTAGTGACTTATCGTCCGCAAATAAGTACTTAGATACCGCCACCTATCCGCTAGTTATTAAGGCTGACGGCTTGGCTCTTGGCAAAGGGGTAATAATTTGTCAAAATAGCATCGAAGCAAAGAATGCTCTTAATGACATTATGCAAGCAAAAATATTCGGAAATGCTGGCAGTGAAGTGGTTATTGAGCAGTTCCTATGCGGCAAAGAAATTACTCTCCTTGCCTTTACTGACGGCAAAAGTGTGAAGCTTATGCCATCAAGTCAGGACCATAAAAGAGCTTTTGATAACGATTTAGGGCAAAATACCGGGGGAATGGGCGCATTCGCTCCTACTCTTACCTTTACTAAAGATATGGAAAAAGAAGTACTTAGTACCATTGTCTACCCCACAATAAATGGGCTTAGCAAGGAAAATAGAAAGTTCAAAGGAGTTCTTTATTTTGGTTTAATGGCGTGTTGTGACGGTGTTAAGGTAATAGAATACAACGCGCGTTTTGGCGACCCAGAAACTCAAGTAATACTTCCCTTGCTAGAAAGTGATTTTTTGGCTATAGTTGAGAGTGTAATAAATGAAAGTCTAGGCGAAATGGATATTAAGTGGTCAAACAAGCGCTGTTTAACGGTCGTGCTTGCAAGCGGTGGCTATCCAGGCAAAGTTGTTAAAGGTAAAGAAATATTTATCGGCGACTTACCTAAAGAAGTAACACTATATCACAGTGGCACGGCAAATAATAATAACAAACTTGTAACAAACGGCGGTAGAGTAATGAGTCTAACTGCGCTAGGTGAATCTATTACAGATGCTAGAACAAAGGTATACAAAGAAATTGATAAAATACAATTTAACGGAATGTTTTACCGCACAGATATAGGTTTAAGATAATAAGTTTGGCGAAGCAATCAAACAAGAAAAAATAGAGAGGTTTTTAATGGTAAACAGAATTTTTGTGGAAAAGATAAAAGAATATGACGGAGGAACGGCAAAAGTACTTAGCGACATTGTAGAAACTTTAGGCATAGTACCTTCTTCTTTTCGCAAACTTTTGCGATATGATATAGAATACTTGCCAGAAGAATACTTTGAACTTAGCAAAGCATCGATTTTTTCTGAACCAACAGTTGATGTAACTTATGATAATGTGACACTCCTAGATGGTGAAAGAGCTCTCATTGTGGAGTACCTTAGCGGACAATATGACCAACGGGCGGACAGTGCGGCGCAGTGCGTACAACTTCTCACCGCAGGTTCTCGTCCACTAGTAAAATGCGCTACCTTATATATAATAGGGGGCATTGATGACGACTCTTTCCAAAGAATTAGCCGTTTTATAATCAACCCCGTGGATAGCAAAGAAGGCAGTATGGCACTTCCTGCTACCTTAGTAACCACTAACGAAACACCCGACAAAATGAGAATAGAAATAAACTTTATTGGTATGTCAAAGGATGTGCTAAGGAAGTTTTATGACAATTTTGGTTTTGCTATGACCTTTGAAGATTTGCTTTTTGTGCAAGAATATTTTATTAAGGTTAAGCGTGAGCCGACTATAACAGAACTAAAGGTTATTGACACATACTGGTCAGACCACTGTCGCCACACTACATTTTTGACAAAGCTAAAGGACATAAAAATATTTTCTAGTGACCCCAATATAGAAAAGGCATACAAACTTTATCAAGAATCCTTTAACAAAATGTATTTAAGCCGTCTCGAAAAATACCCCTGCCTTATGGATATTGCTACCCTTGCCGCAAAAGAACTGCGTAAGCAAGGATATCTTACTACGCTAGATGTTAGCGAAGAAATCAATGCATGTTCTGTAAATGTAACAGTAGATAATGACGGTAAGGACGAAGACTGGCTAATAATGTTCAAAAACGAAACGCATAACCACCCCACGGAGATTGAACCCTTTGGCGGAGCGGCGACTTGCCTAGGCGGAGCCATTCGGGATCCCCTTAGCGGACGAGCTTATGTGTACCAAGCCATGAGAATAACAGGCGCTGGCAATGTGCTTGAAGATATATCAAAGACGCTAAAAGGCAAACTTCCACAGCGTATGCTTACAAAAACTGCCCTTGCTGGCTTTTCTTCATACGGCAACCAAATTGGTCTTGCTACTGGCATTGTTCACGAACTATATAACGATAGGTACAAGGCAAAACGGCTAGAAACAGGGTATGTTATAGGCGGTGCGTTAAAAAGCAATGTGGTGCGTAAAAAGCCAAAAAGCGGTGATGTTGTGCTGCTAATTGGTGGCGACACAGGGCGTGACGGCTGTGGCGGAGCAACAGGTTCTTCCAAGGCGCACACTGTACAGTCGGTGGAACTATGCGGAGCGGAAGTGCAAAAGGGCAATCCGCCAGAAGAACGCAAGTTACAAAGATTGTTCCGCAATAGTGAAGCATCTAAGCTAATAATAAGGTGCAATGACTTTGGTGCAGGTGGAGTCTGCGTGGCTATTGGCGAACTGAGCGAAGGCTTGGACATTTTCCTACACAAAATCAACAAAAAGTATGACGGACTAAGTGCGACAGAACTAGCTATTAGTGAGTCTCAAGAAAGAATGGCTGTAGTAATTGAAAGCGAAAATGTAGATAGATTCATTCAGCTTGCCCAAAAAGAGAACTTAAAATCAGCCAAAGTTGCCGTCATTACCGACACAAAAAGACTTCGCATGTACTATGAAGAAGAAATTATTGTAGACATAGAGCGCGAGTTTTTGGACACAAATGGTGTTACTATAGAGCAAGAAGCAATAATAAGACAAGAAAAAGTTGATTACTTTAACAAACATAATCCTAGCATAACTAAGGAACTGGACGAAGAAAATTACGAAAAAGCTCTGCTAAAAGATTTAGCCAGCCTAGACAACTGTTCCAACAAAGGTGCAGGAGAAACTTTTGATAGCACAATAGGGGCGGCAACGGTCCTTATGCCCTATGGTGGCAAGCATCAACTTACCCCATCTACTGTTATGGCAAGCAAAGTACCAGTTAGCGGATTTACTAACACAATAACATGCTCATCTTATGGTATTTATCCCAATCTTATGATAGCTTCTCCCTATCTTGGCTCTATTTATTCCATAGTTTCTTCTGTTAGCAAACTTGTTGCTAGCGGTGTAAAATATGACACAATTTATCTAACCTTGCAGGAATATTTCAAAAAATTGCATCGTGATAGTGAAAGGTGGGGAGAACCTTTGCAGGCACTTTTGGGTGCCTTTGATGCACAAATTGGTTTGCGAATAGGCGCGATTGGTGGCAAAGATAGTATGAGCGGTTCCTTCGAAAATATTGATGTACCGCCTACGCTTATAAGTTTTGGTATGGGTATAGCTAAAGGTAAAATAATCCATAATGCTTTCCCCAAAACGGGCTTTGTTCATATACTTCGCATTCCCAAAGACAAGTTTGGTCGACCCTGTTTTGATAAGTTACAAAAAATGTATAGCAAGGTAGAAAAGCTAATAAGTGGCGGCATAGTAACACACTCTGCAGTAACGGAAGGTAATGTGCTTGTTACGCTATGCCGTAGTATACTGGGCAACGAAGTAGGACTAGAACTAAATATGATTAACAAAAGCTTGTTTGAAAACGCCATTGGCGATATTATTTTGGTATTTCCAGAGCGACAACTTGATTATGAATATTTAGGAGAGCTTAACAGTAGCGGAAAACTTACTTGCACAGACTTTTCTGTCAACTTTTATAATCTAAAACAGGCTTATTGTGGCACACTAGAAAGCGTATTCCCTTCTAAAGCCACTGCAAGTGGCACAGCTAAAGCGGTGAGCTTTATTACAGACAGGTCATATAGTGGCAAAAGCACAGCAAAGCCACGCGTTTTCATACCCGTATTCCCTGGTACGAATTGTGAGTATGACACAGCAAAAGCCTTTGAAAATGCGGGAGCGGTTGCTGACATTGTTGTTGTAAAGAACCAAACGCCCTCTGACATCATAGAGTCTATAGAAGCTATAGCAAAAGCCATAAATAACGCCCAAATTATTGCCTTCCCTGGTGGTTTTTCTGGGGGAGATGAGCCAGACGGCAGTGGGAAGTTTATAGCGACTGCCTTCCGCAACCCTATTTTGAAAGAGTGCGTAGAGAACTTACTTTACAAAAGAGATGGATTAGTACTAGGTGTTTGCAACGGCTTCCAAGCGTTAATTAAACTAGGATTACTGCCTTTTGGCAAAATTATCACGCAAAATAGGCAAAGCGCAACACTTACTTACAACAATATTGCTAGGCATGTATCTACCCTTTCTCGCATAAGAATTGCTTCCAACGCATCCCCGTGGCTATCTAGTTTTGATATTGGAGAAATATTTACTGTGCCAATTAGTCACGGCGAAGGTAAACTTATTTGCCCAGAGGACACAATAGAACTCTTAGCAAAGAACGGTCAAGTTGCTACTCAATATGTGGATAACAGTGGCAATGTTAGTATGGTATCTCCCTATAATCCTAATGGTTCTGTTTGGGGTGTTGAAGGGCTTGTTTCTCCTGACGGCAAAGTTTTTGGCAAAATGGGGCACTCAGAAAGGTGGCAAAATGGACTTTATCAAAATGTCACAGGAAATTTTGATATGAATATATTTAAAAATGGTGTAGACTATTATAAATAGACTTTTACAATTATCTAAGGAGTTATTATGCAATTTCTTATTAGCGCAATGCATTGGACAGCAAAAGTTAAGCCCGAATTATTTTCTATCGGCAACCTTACGGTAAGGTGGTACGGACTTTTTATTACTTCAGCTATGCTTATTGGTCTAGCTATTAGTATTAAGCGTTGCAAAAAATTAAAGATATCCAGTGACGATTTGCTAACCTGCTTTTTGATAGCCATTCCGCTAGCTGTTATTGGCGCAAGACTAGGTTATGTTGTTTCTCGGTTTGAATATTACTTTACTTCCCCTTACGACTGGCAAGCCTTTGTTGACACCATAGCAATTTGGGACGGCGGACTTACCATAATGGTGGGCGTTCCCTTTGGTGTGCTTGGTGGCTATATTTGGGCAAAGACAAAGAAAATTAACTTTATAGAAGTTGCAAACATCGTGTTACCTGTAGTGCTACTCAGTCAAGCTATTGGTCGCTGGGGCAACTTCTTTAATCAAGAATTGTACGGGCAAATGATTACTAAATCATCCTTGCAATGGTTTCCTATGGCTGTGTACATTGCCGACAGGGGCGCATTCTTCCAAGCTACTTTCTTTTATGAATTTGTGCTGAACATTATAGGCTTTTTTGTACTTTCCTATGTAGTTAAGCATATACATATCAAAGGCATCGGCATACTTGGCTATATAACTTGGTACTACTTAGTGCGTGGCTCACTAGAATTTATCCGTGATGACGGTTATTCTTCTCTTGACGGAGCAGTTAACCCTAACATAATCTTTTGCTTTGTTGCAGCTTCACTGGCACTAGTTACTATTGTCGCACTTATTATATGGAAAAAGAAAAAAGGTAAACAAGTTTTTTATAAAAAAGAAATCCCACTGCCTGCATTTGTTAATAACAGGTAAAAACGCTATTGACAATATATCATTATAATTGTAAAATTTATTGTTGTTAATAAATGATGGAGAATTATTATGGCTAAAAAAATTATCGCACTTATTATATGTCTTTTGCTGATTGTTAGTTGTCTAAGTATGCTCAGTGGTTGCCAAAAGGAACCCGAAATAAAAATAGTTTATTTGGGTGACTCCATTGCCGAAGCTCTGCTAGGGCCTTCGCCCGTTTCTGAAAGGGAGAATTATGGCTACTTTTCACTAATCGGTAGAAGAAATAACTACACCTACATAAACCGCGCGGTGTCTGGACACCAAACAAAGCACTTACTTGAACTACTTAATTTCCCCGATGAAACAGGACTAAAAACTATAAGCCACTTAAAAACTGCGGATATCATACATATATCTATATTGGGTAATGACTTTTTGCAAACTAATTTGGGCGAGACAATTTTGCTTGCTGCCAATGATAATTATACCAAGGTAAACGAAATTCTAGTTAGTTCTAGGCATAACTTTGCGGCAATTTACGAAACTTTGCGTTCCTTAAACAGTGATGCTGTCATTATGTTCCAAACAGTTTATAATCCTGTCTCTCCGAACTCAGCCCTTGTAAGACCAGATGTGAGAACAGAGCTTGCTACAATGGGAATAACAGAAAGTGATTACCGCGCTTTGGGCTATGAAATACTTAACAAACTCAATTCCGTCATAACAGATTATCTAGCAGCAAACGAAGGAGCATTTTATATCACAGACGCCTACAAGGCATTTGACGATATATATAATGAAGATCCAAAAAGAGGCGATGCGCTTATTTATGCTGACTGGGTACATCCAAGCAACGAAGGTCACGCCGTTGTTGCTGATACTTTGCAACAGCAACTAGAAGACTTAGGCTTAGCTGACAAAAATAAGGCGCTAAAAAGCTACAAGGCTATAAAGGTAGAGCAACTAAAAAGACTGTACAAGGACCAATTAGACTATAAAGCGGTAAAAAAAGCTATAAACAATGCAGACAGTTGCGCAGAAGTAACCAAAATATATTTTGATGCCACTAGGGAAAAACTCCCTAAGTATGCTTAATAGGGGGAGCGTATGAAAAACTTAAAAAAGATAATTTCTTGTATACTCATTATTAGTATCGCTTCCGCGCTTGTTCTTTCCCTTACCGCATGCAACGATGGCAAGCATGTAAAAAAAGATATCGCTTTTGGTATAGACAATTCCACGGAAATAATGGACATACCTGTTACACTTTTTCTTAACAAACAAGATAGCGGGATTACTCTTAGGAAAAACGGTACAGTTACTTTGCGCCTTGCTCTTAATGACGCAGTTCCTAATCTAGTTAACAAAAGCTTTAATATTTCTACCATGCTAGGCGAAATGGATTTTAATCAATATATGAATGATTATGTTGCTCCGCTTTTCCCCGGCTTTACCTTGCAAGATATACCCTACTCATTAGGCCTTATAGAGTCTTCTCTCGGTATAAAAATTACTGGTCTTGACCTAGATTCTCCCAACACAAAAGCTCTTTTTGAAGGGTTAAAAACAGGCAATTTCGCCGAAAATATTGTCGTCCCCAAAAATATTGCTTTAGAATACAACGGCCCATATGAGATAAAAGAACTACTTGATGCCGACAATGAGCCGTACAAAGCAGTTTATTTGGGCAAGTATAATAAAAATGGACAACCATTTATTGTTATGGGACTTGACAAAAATGAAGAAGGTAAAAATACAATAATCTGCCGTGTTAATTTTATCAATTTTTATATGCTAGCAATAGAAAAATAAAATATACATAAAAGTGTTTGCATTATTATTTCTCACCATGCTATAATTATAAAAATATAAAGCGGATGAGGTGTAAATGAAAGGCCTTTTGACTTTGAGAGGTGTCACGGAAGAAAAAATTATGGAAATAATAAATACCGCATTGCTATTTAAGAGCGGATATAGGGTTAACTATTCTAATAAAAAGATGGTTAACCTTTTTTATGAGAATTCCACCCGTACACAATACAGTTTCCAGATGGCTATGCTCAATTTAGGGATAGAGCCACTCAGCTTTAATTTAGCTTCAAGTAGCGTTAGCAAGGGCGAAACGCTGTATGACACTGTCCGCACATTTGAGTGTCTTGGAGTCGCCGGCGTTGTTATTCGCCACACCAAAGATGTTTATTATAATGATTTAGAAAAAATCACCGTACCAATTTTTAACGGCGGTGACGGTACTAGCGACCACCCCACCCAAACACTGCTTGACTTAATGACAATTTATGAAGAGTTCCATCAGTTCAAAGGTATTAAGGTGTGCCTTGTAGGCGATATAAGGTACAGCCGTGTAGCCCACGGCAATGCCGATGTTATGCGTAGGCTTGGTATGGATGTATATATTAGCGGACCAGCAGAGTTTTGCGACAACACCGCGCCATTTATCCCACTTGATGATGCCATTAAAGATATGGACATAATCAACTTACTTAGGGTACAAATAGAACGACACAGCGATAATTTAGGGCTAAACAAAGAAGAATATTTTGCTAATTATGGGCTTACTGTTGAAAGAGAAAAAGCCATGAAAGACGGCGCCATAATTATGCATCCCGCGCCAATAAATAGGGGCGTAGAGATTGCTGACGAAGTTTTTGAGTGTGAAAGAAGCCGTATTTGTAAGCAAATGACCAACGGAGTTTTTATCCGTATGGCAGTAATTCATATGGCACTGGAGGGGAGATTATGATACTCTTAAAGAATGGAATGGTGCTAAAGGATGGCGTTTTTGTTACTTCCGATATACTGATTAACGGGGAGAATATCATAGATATTTCTCCCATTATTTTAGTTACGGAACAAGCAGAAGTTATTGATTGCACAGGCAAATGGGTACGGCAAGGAGCAGTTGATGCTCATGTGCATTTGCGCGAACCGGGCTTTAGATACAAAGAAACAATTGCTTCTGGCACAATGTCCGCAGCTAAGGGCGGAGTAACCACAGTGCTATCTATGCCCAACTTAAGCCCAGTACCAGACAGCAAAGAAAATATCGATATCCAAAAGGACATAATTGCAAAAACGGCAGTTGTCAAGGTACATCCCTTTATGTCCATTACTAAGGGACAACAAGGCAATGAACTATCCGATATTGGCTCGCTTAGCGTTGTAGGCTATAGCGATGACGGCAAGTGTGTTGGTGACCTTTATTTGCTACACCAAGCTATGCAAAAGGTTAAGGAGCATGGTTCTATTATTAGTTCTCACGCAGAAGCGTTAGAGTTTAATGACAGTAGGCAGCAAGAATATATGGCAGTTAAAAGAGAAATTGCTCTAGCTGGACGCATTGGTTGCAAGTACCATTTTTGCCACCTGTCCACTAAAGAAAGTTTGGAATATGTCCGCCAAGCAAGGGCGGCTAGCTTAGATATTTCTTGCGAAGTTACTCCACACCACTTAGCCTTAAGCGAAGACGACATTGCCGGTACTGATTACAAAATGAACCCACCACTACGCCCAAAAAGTGATGTAAAGGCAGTAATTGATGCCATTGTTGACGGTACGGCAAGCATAATTGCCACCGACCACGCGCCACATACCGAAGCAGAAAAAAGCGTTGACTATGCCCACGCGCCTAACGGCATTATTGGGCTGGAAACTTTCCTGCCCGTTGTCTATACATATTTGGTAAGAACGGGAATAATTTCTGCGGAAAAAATGGTGGAACTAACCACAACCAATGTTCAAGCGCGGTTTTTGCTACCCCTTAATAACCTTATGGTGGGAGATGTTGCGGATATTTGTGTACTAGATATCAACAACGCCAGAGAATATACTTATGAAGAAATAGCTTCAAAAAGTAAAAATTCTCCCTTTATTGGCAAGGAATTGTACGGTTTTAACACATTAACTATAGTAAGCGGAAAAATAGTTTACAGAGCATAGAAGGAGAAAATATGAGAAATAAAATGCTAGTTCTTGAAAACGGCAAAGTCTATTACGGAGAAGGCTTTGGCAGTGACAAAACACAGATAGGTGAACTAATCTTTAACACATCAATGGTGGGATACCAAGAAATACTCTCCAACCCATCTTATTGTGGGCAAATGGTGGTTATGAGCTATCCCCTAATAGGCAATTACGGGCTAAATGACGAAGACTTTGAATCAAAGAACATCAGTATAGGTGGCTTTATTGTCAGAGAATACAACGACAAGCCCAGTAACTTCCGTTACACTAGGACGCTTAGCGACTTTATGGATGACAACTCTGTTGCTGGCATAAGCGGAGTAAATACCAGAGAGATTGTACAAATAATTAGAGATGAAGGAAGTCTAAAGGCAATCATTACTGACGCTACTTACAGTGTGGAAGATTGTTTAGAAATGATGCACAAATTCCCCCTGCCAAAAAACTTAGTAAAAACTGTTTCTTCCAAAAAGGTTTGGTACTCACGCACAAGGAACCCCATTTTTACCGTTTGCGCGATAGATTGCGGAACGGTGCTTGGAATGGTCAAGAATCTTAACGCTTTCGGCTGTAATGTCGTTGTGGTGCCTTATAACACAAAAATAGAGGCGATAGAACAGTTTAAGCCAGACGGACTACTTATTTCTAGCGGTCCTGGAGACCCTGAAGAATGCAAAGAAGTAATACAACTAATTAAGCACTTCCGAGGCAAGTTGCCTATCATGGGTACGGGGCTTGGGCATCAACTAACTGCCCTTGCTTACGGTGCAAAAACATACAAAATGAAACTTGGTCACCACGGCGCAAATCACACTGTACAAAATGTGCTAAACGGCAAAGTACATATCACCGCCCAAAATCACAGTTATGCGGTGGTAACGGACTCTCTAAAGGATACTGGGCTAACTATTACTCACACCAATTTGATTGACGGCGAAGTAGAAGGCATGGTTGACATAAGTAACAAACTTATCACCGCGCAGTTCTTTGGGTGCTGCGATGCTGGAGATGACGGCAATTATTTACTAAAGAACTTTTTACAGTTCCTTGAAGAAGTAGCAGGAGGGCAAAACAATGCCAAAAAGAACAGATATTAAAAAAATAATGGTTATTGGCAGTGGTCCAATAGTAATTGGGCAAGCTGCGGAATTCGATTATGCCGGGACTCAAGCATGCCTTGCGCTCAAAGAAGAAGGCTATGAAGTAGTGCTAATAAATAGCAATCCGGCAACAATAATGACTGATACCAAAATAGCCAACAAAGTGTATATGGAACCACTTGACCTTGAGCATGTGGCAAAAATTATCCGCTTTGAACGCCCTGACGGCTTACTTTGTAGTATAGGGGGACAAACTGGACTAAATCTAGGCATGCAACTGTTCAAAAAAGGCATACTTGATGAGTGTCAAGTAGAGTTACTAGGTACAAGCTACTCTGCTATATCTCAAGCGGAAGATAGACAGCTTTTTAAGGACTTGTGCATAAGGATTAACGAACCAATAATTGATTCGGCTACCGCAACTACGGTGGAAGAATGTCTTCTTGCCGCAGAAAGAATAGGTTACCCAGTCATAGTTCGTCCCGCTTTTACCTTAGGCGGAACGGGTGGTGGCTTTGCTGATGACGCTAAAGAGCTAATAGAACTGAGCAAAAACGGGCTAAAATTATCCCCAGTCACGCAAGTACTGGTAGAAAAATCCATAAAAGGCTTTAAGGAAATAGAATTTGAGGTTATGCGCGACAAAAATGACACCGCAATAACTATTTGCAGTATGGAGAATGTGGACCCCGTGGGAATACACACTGGCGATAGTATCGTTGTTGCCCCTGCGCAAACCCTTACCAACAAAGAATATATTATGCTAAAAAACAGCGCGCTCAAAATTATTAGAGAGTTAAAAATTGAAGGTGGCTGTAATGTTCAATTTGCACTGGATCCATTTAGCTTTAGTTACTATGTAATAGAAGTTAATCCGAGAGTATCAAGAAGTAGCGCCCTTGCTAGCAAGGCAAGCGGTTTCCCCATTGCTAGAGTTAGCGCAAAGATTGCTTGCGGACTTAACTTGCACGAGATTAAGCTCGCCACAACATCGGCAGCTTACGAGCCTACACTAGACTATATCGTGGCTAAAATACCCCGTTTCCCCTTTGATAAGTTCGCTGACGCTTGCAGGAAGCTAAACACCCAAATGAAAGCGACTGGGGAAGTAATGAGTATCGGAAGAACCTATGAAGAAGCACTTCTAAAAGCGGTACGCTCCTTGGAAACAGGCGTTTGCCACCTAGAAATACCCCGTATCAAAGAGCTGTCAAAGCACGATATCGTGGATTTGATTTTGGAAGGAACGGACGAGCGAATGTTCGCTATAGCCGAAGCTATTCGCAAAGATATACCCGTCGAATACATACACCAAATAACCCAAATTGATAAATTCTTTTTGGACAAGGTGCTAAACATTGTTAACATAGAAAAAAGAATACAAAAAAATGTAGACGATATTTTTACGCTAAAAGAAGCCAAAAAATGGGGATTTTCCGACGAATACATTGCGCAGTGTTGGGACAAAACCTATCAAGAAATCTACTTAATGCGCCGAGAAAACAATATTTATCCCGTTTATAATATGATAGACACTTGCGCAGGCGAATATAAGAGTTATGTACCTTATCTATACAGCTGTTACGAAAGAAAAAATGAGTCCATTTGTGAAAATCGTAAGAAAGTTGTTGTGCTAGGAAGTGGCCCAATCAGAATAGGGCAGGGAGTGGAGTTCGATTATTCCACCGTGCACGCTGTTTGGGCAATACAAGAAGCAGGTTATCAAGCAATTATTATTAACAACAACCCGGAAACGGTATCCACTGACTACACTCTTAGCGACAAGCTGTACTTTGAACCGCTTACCTTTGAAGATGTTATGAACATAGTGGACTTTGAACAGCCTGACGGTGTGGTTGTTGCTTTGGGCGGTCAAACTGCTATCAATCTAGCTGACGACCTGAACACAGCAGGGGTAAAGATACTAGGCACAAGCAGTCACAGCATTGCGCTAGCAGAAGACAGAGATTTGTTTATAGAAGTGTTAAAACAACTGAACATTCCTATGCCAGAAGGCTTCGCGGTGTTTAACATAACAGAAGGCAAAAAGGCAGCCGAAAGAATCGGTTACCCAGTACTACTCCGCCCATCCTTTGTGCTTGGCGGAAGAATGATGCACATAGTTTATGAAGAAGAGTCTTTGGCAAAGTTCCTAGCTGAAGCTGTCAAAATAAACAAAAAACACCCTGTGCTAATTGACAAGTACATTCTCGGCAAAGAATGTGAAGTGGATGCGGTTTGTGACGGCAAAGAAGTCTTTATTCCTGGTATTATGGAGCATATAGAAAGAGCAGGCGTGCATAGCGGTGACAGTATGAGCGTGTATCCTACTTACTCACTTAGCGAAGACACCCTAAAAACAATAGTTGATTACACTTCCAGAGTGGGACTTGCCTTAGGTATAGTTGGTCCTTTCAATATACAGTTTGTCATTGACAAGAATGATAAAGTCTATATAATTGAAGTTAATCCAAGAAGTAGCCGTACGGTGCCCTTCCTTGCCAAAACTACGGGTGCGCCCATTGCTAATATCGCCACCAAAGTAATGCTAGGTAAGAGCCTACAAGAACTGGGATATACGGGAGTATTCCCCACCAAAAACAAATGGTATGTAAAGAGTCCGACTTTCTCCTATTCAAAACTAACTGGACTTGATATTGTCCTTTCCCCAGAAATGAAGTCTACTGGAGAAGCTATTGGCTATGACAAGAGCTTCAATAGGGCGGTCTATAAGTCCTTAAAGTCGTCTGGACTACGGGTAGACAATTATGGCACAATATTTGCTACCATTAGTGACAACGACAAAGAAAACGCTTTGCCGCTTATACGCAGATTTTATAACCTAGGATTTAATATTGAAGCTACCAAAGGCACAGCAATGTACCTAAAAAATAACGGTATCCGCACAAGAATTAAGAAAAAACTATCGCAAGGTAGTGACGAAATACTTACTTCACTCAGAAAGGGCTATGTAACATATATCGTGAACACCACTAGCGGAAAAGAAACAGTAGGACTTCATGACGGTCTGCAAATAAGAAGGACGGCAGTAGAAAACAATATCCCAGTATTTACTTCCCTTGACACAGTCAATGTGCTACTTAATGTACTGGAAGAAATTACAATGGGCGTATCAACAATTGATTAAGGAAACAAAAAATGAAACAGCAAGTATTAAATGTTATTGACAACAAAAAACTTAATGCAACCACCTACGAGCTTACACTTGGTGGGCAGTCACTAAATCACAAATGCGGACAGTTCTTGGAATTAGAATTACCTAACTTCTTCCTGCGCCGTCCCTTTTCCATTGCGGATAGCACAGATAATACCGTTACACTTCTTTACAAAGTGGTGGGAGTTGGTACCAAAGAACTCACTCTAGCAAAAAAGGGAGATACCTTTGATTGTTTAACGCACTTAGGTAATGGCTTTGATATTAGTCGGACAAAAAAACCGCTACTAATTGGGGGCGGAATTGGCATTGCTCCGCTGTACAAACTCGCTAAGGACTTTGCTAATATGGGCATTACGCCTGAGATTATTCTAGGTTTTAGAAACGATAAAGAAATGTTATATATAGAAGAATTTAAGAAGCTAGGCAAAGTGATAGTCGGTACAGATGACGGTAGCTTTGGGTGCTGTGGCAATGTAGTTCAGGTGCTCAAAGATAACATTTCAGATTTTGATTACTACTACGCTTGCGGACCGCAAGTAATGCTTAAAGCCATGCAAAACTATTCTACAAAGGGTCAACTTTCTTTGGAAGCAAGGATGGGCTGTGGCTTCGGTGTGTGCATGGGTTGTAGCATTCAAACAACCAACGGCTTTAAGAGGGTGTGCAAGGAAGGTCCTGTCTTTGACGCAGGGGAGGTAATATGGTAAACACTAAGGTAAAGTTATTCGATACATTGTTAAAAAATCCAATAATCCCTGCCAGTGGTACTTTTGGCTTTGGATATGAAATGGCGGAGTTTTTTGATATCAATACTCTTGGCTCTATTTCTCTCAAAGGCACTACACTCAAACCCCGTTATGGCAATCCGTTGCCACGCATAGCAGAATGTAGTGGCGGTTTGATAAATGCAATTGGATTGCAAAATCCCGGCATTGACAATGTAATTAGTGAGCAACTACCTAAGCTAAGACAGGTTTATAAGGATAAGTTTATACTCAATATTGGCGGACATAGCGTTGACGATTATTTACAGTGTGTACAAAAATGCAACGAAGTTACTGACATTCTTGGCATTGAGTTAAATATTAGCTGTCCCAATGTTGAAGGTGGCGGACTGGTTTTTGGCACAGACACAACCACCATAGAAATGTTAGTATCGAAGATTAAGCAAGTATCAAAGCACAAAATAATAGTCAAACTAAGCCCCAATGTTACGGATATTTGCGCTTTGGCAAAGGCGGCGGAAAGGGGCGGAGCGGATGCAATTAGTCTAATAAATACCCTTATTGGTATGCGTATAGACATAAAAACTGGTAAACCTATTATTTCCGTAAAAAAAGGCGGTTATAGCGGTAGTGGTGTGTTTCCCGTTGCACTTAGAATGGTCTATGATGTGGCAAGCGTAGTTAGCGTGCCAATAATAGGCATGGGGGGCATATCTTCTGCTAGAGATGTTATTGAAATGCTTATGGCTGGCGCAACCGCAGTTATGATTGGCACAGCAACGCTAAAGAATCCCTTTGCTTGCAAGCAAATAATAGATGAACTAGAAAGCACTATGAAGGAACTAAATATAAACAATATAAATGACATAATAGGGAGGGCGCATCAATGAAAGGCGAAGTAATAATAGCGTGTGATTTTGCAAGCGGAAAGGAGTGTATGGAATTTTTGCAGGCATTCAAGGAAGAAAAGCCATATCTAAAAATAGGAATGGAACTTTTTTATCAGGTGGGAGCGGATTTTGTTAAAGAGTTAAAAAAACAAGGATTTTCTATATTTCTTGACCTAAAGTTGCACGATATCCCCAATACCGTTTACAAAACTATGAAGGGACTGGCAAAAATAGGTGTGGACATGACCAACTTGCACGCAGCCGGCGGCATAAAGATGATGAGCGAAGCAAAAAGGGGACTTATTGAAGGGGCAAACGGCGGCAAATCTCCGTTGCTCATTGCTGTAACTCAGCTTACATCTACCGACCAAAACACGCTAAGTAACGAAATACTCATAGATAAGCCAATAATTGATGTGGTTACTCAGTATGCAAAAAATGCCAAAACAGCTGGTCTTGATGGCGTAGTTTGCTCTCCGCTGGAAGCATCCGCAATTAAAGAATTGGGCTTAATCAGCGTTACACCAGGCATTAGACTACTTGACGATAGCGTTGACGACCAAAAAAGAGTAGCAACACCTGCCCTTGCTAAAGAATACGGCAGTACTTTTATAGTTGTAGGCAGAAGCATAACGGGCGCAACTAATCCCGTACTTGCATATAGAGAATGTGTAAAACAATTTAGCTAATAATTTAGTAAATAGACATAAAAAAGGACTGTTGGCAGTCCTTTTTTTATGTTGTTGCTTATTGAATTTTTAAGATAGGGTTCCTTGCCGCTTGTACTTCGTCAGGTCTGGATATGTATGCGCTATGCGGAGCTTCGTGCATTCTTTCTGGATTTTTCTTAGCTTCCTCTACTATATCTAGTATTATTTTGGCAGCATAATCTATTGTTTCTTTGCTTTCTGTCTCTGTCGGTTCAAACATAAGAGCTTCGTGCACAATAAGTGGGAAGTACATTGTAGGTGGGTGCATACCTTTATCTATCATTGCTTTGGCTATGTCAAGAGCTGACACATTGTACTCATCTTTTAAGTCTTGCATACTCAGTACGAACTCATGCATGCACTTTTCATTAGGTTTATAATCGATGTCTTTTAGCAGTGTCTTCATATAATTTGCATTAAGCACAGCCTTATTTGCCGCATCGGCAATGCCTTCTCTACCCAAAATAAGCATATAGGTGTATGCCTTTATAATTACATTTATATTGCCATAGAATGCCTTTACTTTGCCCACAGTCTTGTTTGGAGTAAACAAGCTATATCTTTTGCCGTCAAAACTTACCATTCCTTCGGGCAAGTAGTCCTTCAAAAAGTCTTTTACACCCACAGGACCGCTACCGGGTCCGCCACCACCGTGCGGGGTGGCAAAAGTTTTGTGCAAATTCGAATGAATTACATCAAAGCCCATATCGCCGGGGCGAACAATACCCATAATAGCATTTAGGTTGGCTCCATCATAATAGCAAAGTCCGCCTGCATTATGAACAATATTAGTTATTGCAACGATATTTTTATCGAATTTACCCACAGTGTTTGGGTTGGTAAGCATAAGCCCTGCCACAGTATCATTGCAAACAAGAGCAAGTTTTTCCAAATCCACATTGCCGTCAACATCGCTCGGAATATTTATAATGTTAAATCCACAAAGTGTTGCGCTAGCGGGGTTGGTTCCGTGCGCGCTGTCTGGCACAATGATATTGACTCTTTTTGCATCTTTTCTGTCTTTGTGGTATGCTTTAATGATTTTTAAGCCCAAATATTCGCCGTGTGCTCCTGCCGCTGGTTGCATACTAAAAGCATCCATTCCCGTGATTGCGTTTAGCTTTTGCCCTGCTTCATAAATAAGTTGCAATGTTCCTTGAACATAACTATCTTCGCTGAGCGGATGTGCGCTGGTAAAACCGCCAAAATCTGCTACTATTTCGTTAATTTTTGGATTGTATTTCATAGTGCAAGAGCCAAGCGGATAAAAACCGTTGTCAACACCAAACGCCTTGTCACTAAGTTCAGTATAGTGCCTTACAACATCTATTTCACTAACTTCAGGTAAAATAGTTGCTGTTTTTGTAGTCAAATCTTTGCTAAGAATGTGCGATTTTATACGGGATTTTGGCAAAACAAAAGAACTTCTGCCCTTTACACTTCTATCAAAAATTGTTAGCATTTTACCACCCCCTTAACGATTGCGGCAACTTTATTTAATTCACTAAAAGATTGAACTTCGGTTGCACACCACAAAATGTCATAATCATTAAGTGGCAAACCGCCTAATATGCCTTTTTTTGCCAAAGCATCCAGTACTGTGGTTGCTTTTGTGTCGCTTGTCGTGACAAACTCATTAAAGAACTCGCCATGATACTTTCTTGTAAGCCCGCTTTTTTGGAGCGCCTCACAAAGATAGTGAGCGTTATCAACGGATGATTGCGCCACTTGGCTCAATCCTTTTTGTCCTAGCGTTGATAGGTACATTGCTACAGTTAGCGCGCAGTGCGCTTGATTGCTACAAATATTACTGCTTGCCTTTTCTCTGCGGATGTGTTGTTCCCGAGCTTGCAAGGTAAGTACATATGCCTTCTTGCCCAGTCTGTCCACTGTTTCTCCCACAATTCTGCCAGGCATTTTTCTTTGCATAGCCTTTGTTGCGCACATATATCCTATGTATGCTCCACCATAATTTAGGGATAGTCCTAAGCTTTGCGCATCGCCAACAGCAATATCTGCATTGCATTCAATAGGTTTCTTTAGTATACCCAAAGTTGTTGGATAGGTACTCATAACGAACTTTGCACCACATTCGTGTGCTAGATTACCAATGCTTTGGGCATCTTCAATAATACCAATGCAAGACGGTTGTTCTATTATTATAGCTGCAAAAGAACTATCAAGCATTGTTCTTGCCTTGTCTATGTCAAAGTACCCGTCCTTGCTTGGCGCCGTGATAATTTCCATATCGTGGTCAACAAGGTATGTTTGTAGCACTTTTAGTGTTTGTTCCTTAATAAAGGGAGCCACCATAATTTTGTTTCTATTTCTTTCTTTAGTCATCAAAGCAGCTTCCGCTGTGGCGGTTGCGCCGTCATAGTGCGATGCATTGCAAACATCCATGCCAGTTAGGTTGCACATAAGTGTTTGATACTCAAAAATTGATTGCAAAATGCCTTGGCTTAACTCCGCCTGATAGGGAGTGTACGCTGTGACAAACTCCGAACGGCTTGACATCTTCCTTACAACTGCAGGAATGTAGTGGTTATAGCTTCCTGCCCCGCGCAGTATTGTGTGAAACTTTTTGTTTTTGTTAGCTAGACTATTAAGAGTTTTTTCGGCTTCCATTTCCGAAACCCCCTTAGGCATATCTAGTTTTTTTATCTTCAAAGCGTTAGGCACTTCGGTGAATAGCTCGTCAAGTTTTTTGACACCTATCTTCCTAAGCATTGCCTTTACTTCATTTTGGGTATGTGGTGTATAAATTGCCATTTTTTCTCCCTTTTATAATGTTGCTTTGTACTCCTGCTCAGTTAATAATTCCGCTGTTTCAGTGAACTTCACCTTTACAAACCAAGCTTCGTGAGCGGACTCGTTAATAGCAGCAGGATTATCCAAAATTTCTTCGTTTATCTCTACTATTTCTCCAGAAACAGGGCTATAAACTGGGCTTACTGCCTTAACTGACTCTACTTCTGCAAGCTCTCCGCCTACCGTAACGGTGTCGCCTACTTCGGGCAGTTGTACAAAAACAATGTCGCCTAGCTCTTGTTGTGCAAAGTCGGAAATACCAACTGTAGCAAAGTTAGATTCAATTTTTACCCATTCGTGTGATTTTGTGAATTTCATAACATATCTCCTTAATTATAATATTTTTTAACTGTGCTTATAAAATGGCATTTCTACCATAGTTGCCTTGATTTTTCTACCACGGACATCAATATATACATCACCTTGATAGCCAGCTTTTAGTCTAGCCATTGCATAAGCGCCCCCAATTGTTAGGCACAAATTGCCCGATGTTGTAAATCCTATGTAGTTTCCGTTTTCGTCAAAAATATCGCAGTGTTCGCGCGCTATACCCCTGTCGATTAGTTTAAGTCCCTTTCTTTGGAACTTAGGAGTGTGATTAGCTATGCTATCTCGACCAATGAAGTCTTCGTCAAGTTTTATAAAAAAGTCCAGTCCAACTTCGTTTGCAATGGTGTTTTCTGTTAGTTCGTGTCCGTAAAGGGGCATAGAACACTCAAAACGCAGTGTATCTCTTGCGCCAAGACCTATCGGCTCTATTCCGTACTCTAATCCCGCTTCCATTAACTTTTCGTACAGACTTACTACATCGCTGTTATTGCAATATAATTCATAACCTACTTCTCCAGTGTATCCAGTAGTTGACACTAGACAGTTTATGCCGTCAACATCTACATCTATGGCAAAATAATAATTTTTGGTAGGAATTTTGCTCATATCGGTAAGTTTGGTTAAGACATTTTTTGATTCTCTGCCTTGCAAAGCAATTTGCGACACTTCACTAGAAATATTCTTTATTGTTGCTCCGCTGATAAGATTATTTGCCATATGTTCAAAATCTTTTTCTATATTGGATGCGTTCACTACAAGTAAAAAGTGGTTGATGTTTATTTTGTAAATAAGTAAATCGTCTACAATACCGCCATTTTCGTAGCACATTAGCGCATAACGGCATTGGTTATCTACCATGGTAGCAATTCTATTAGTAACAAGGTGTTGCACCGCCTTTTCTGCGTTATCACCGCTAATTACTATTTCGCCCATGTGCGAAACATCAAACAGACCAACGCCATTTCTTACTACTTCGTGCTCGTGTACAATACCTTTTTGATACTGAATGGGCAACTCAAACCCTGCGAAATCAACAATTTTGCCACCATAATTTAGATGCGTTTGGTACAACGCCGTTCTTAAAGCCATAAATCACCTCGCAAATATATACTATTCTCATAATATATTTTTGCTAACAATTAGTCAATAACAAAAGGGCTTTTTCATAGTTTTGTACAAAAAAAATTATTTGTAAAAAATACTTTACTAATTTAGTTGACTAAAGCAGTAAAGTAAGTTATAATTTCCTTATATAATAATTGTGGGGTAATTATGACACTAAAATTAGCAGGACTAAAAAAAGATGAGCTACTGAGTTTGGAACTTAGAGAACTATTTGAAAGCTATGGCTTTGTTCACTACAAAATGAGCAGGTTTGAAGAATACTCATTCTACATGGATAACAAAAACTTCTTAAAAACCGAACAAATAATAGCCTTTACCGACAAAACTGGCAAACTTCTTGCGTTAAAGCCAGATATTACACTGTCCATTGCAAAGAACTCTCAAGCAAGCGCAGAGATAAACGAGAAGTTATATTATAATGAGAGCGTTTATCGTTATGCCAAACACAACAAGGAGTACAAGGAAGTGCAACAAATGGGACTGGAAGTTATGGGCAACATTGACGATTACCAATCCTTAGAAATTATTGTGTTATCGCTTAAGAGCTTGCAAAAAATCTCTAATAATTTTGTGCTTGATTTGTCGCACATGGGGCTGATTTCTGGATTGTTCGAACTTCTTAATATCACTGCTGATTCCGCTCAAGCAAAGCTACTAGAATGTTTGGTGGCAAAAAGCAGTCACGACCTAATAAAAATTGCCACAAAGTACGGAGTAAATAATCAAGGCATAACGCTGTTAAAGAGCGTTCTTGACTGCTCAACCAATTTGTCTAAGGCTATTAGCTTTTGGAAGGGTATTGCCAAAAATGACACTCTTATTAGCGCAGTTGGAGATTTGGAAAGGCTCTATACCAATCTAAAGCAAACACCATATATTGATAACATTAGACTGGATATATCCATTGTAAACGATACCAACTATTACAACAACATCATCTTTCAAGGCTACATAAAGGATATCCCCTTTGCCGTACTTTCTGGTGGCAGATATGACCTACTTATGCAAAAGTTCGGGAGAGATATCAACGCTATGGGCTTTGCTTTGACACTTGACGAATTGTCACGGTACTTCCCAGTTAAGCGGGACAAAAACACCACTGTTGCTGTTATTTACGACCAAAACACCGATGTGAAAACGCTAACAACGACCATAGAAAACGAGCAAAAATCGGGTAGTATGGTCACTGCGCTAAAAGTTTTGCCTGATAACAATTCTTTTGGCAAAATTATCAATCTAAAAGGTTAATTGGGGGGATTATGTATAATATCGCGCTACCTAAAGGACGGCTTGCCGACAAAACTTGCAAGCTATTACAAAAACTAGGTTATATTCAAGAAATAGAAGAAGACAGCAGAAAGCTAGTCTTTGAAGACAGCAAAAAGGGCATTAGGTACTTTATGGTTAAGCCTAGTGATGTGGCTATTTATGTGGAATACGGCGTTGCTGATATTGGGGTTGTGGGCAAGGATATTTTGCTAGAAAGCAAGCCCGATGTTTATGAGCTCCTTGACCTAGAAATGGGCAAATGCCGTGTCTGCGTGGCTGCGCCAAACGGATTTACAGAAGATATGTCTAGACCATTGCGCGTGGCTACCAAATTTGTTAACATAGCAGTAGAATACTATACCAAAATAAACAGAGAAATAGAGATTATTAAGCTAAACGGCAGTATAGAGCTTGCTCCGTTACTTGGTATGACAGATGTAATTGTGGATATTGTAGAAACTGGCACAACCTTGAAAGAGAACAACTTGTCGGTAATTACAGAAATTATGCCCATAAGCGCAAGGCTTATTGCTAACAAATCTAGCTACAAGTTCTTGGGCGAACAAATAAATATATTGGTGGAAGATATAAAAAATGATAAAAATATATGACATAAACAAAATATCTATTGACCAAATTTTGCAAAGAGATAGCCTAGAAAACGACACGGCTATAGCGCAAACTGTGTCAAACATTATTTATAATGTAAGAAAAAATGGCGACAAAGCTCTTTTTGAGTACGCTAAGTTATTTGATAAAGTAGAGCTTACTTCTATAAAGGTAACCTCAAAAGAAACTCTTGACGGCTACAACACTATAAGTAAGGACTTTTTGCAAACACTACTTATCGCCAAAGAGAACATAACAACCTTTCACGAAAAACAACGGAACAGTGGCTTTGAAATAACAAACAAAGACGGCTCTGTTTTGGGGCAAAGAGTGCTTCCGCTAGAGAGAGTAGGTCTTTATGTGCCAGGCGGAACGGCAGTTTATCCGTCTTCCGTTCTTATGAACGCACTTCCCGCTATTATTGCTGGCGTTAAGGAACTTGTACTGGTTTCTCCCCCCAATAGCCAAGGTAAAATTGATAACAAAATACTTGCAGCAGCCTATATTTGTGGTATTACAGAAATTTATAAGGTAGGCGGAGCGCAAGCTGTGGCAGCGCTTAGTTACGGTACGCAAACAATAAAGAAAGTTGACAAAATTGTTGGCCCGGGTAATATCTATGTGGCTACCGCAAAAAAACAGGTGTTTGGTGTTTGTGATATAGATATGATAGCAGGTCCTAGCGAAATACTAATAATTGCTGACGAAAACAGCAACGCTGAGTGGATAGCTTCTGATATGCTTTCTCAAGCCGAACACGACAAAAGAGCAACGGCGGTACTCTTAACCACTTCTAGTGACCTTGCACAGAATGTTGCAAAAGAGCTAGAAAGACAGTTAAAAGTACTCCCTAGGGAAGAAATTGCTAAGGTATCTATAGAAAGCAACGGCAAAATAATCGTTGTGCCAACAATAGAAAAAGCCATAGAAGTTGCCAACATTATCGCTCCCGAACACTTAGAAATTTGTGTAAATGACCCCTTTAGATATCTTGAATCTATAAAAAATGCAGGCAGTGTATTTTTGGGAGAATATACGCCCGAAGCGGTGGGAGATTACCTTGCTGGCACCAACCACACATTGCCAACGGCTGGCACAGCTAGATTTTTTTCGCCACTGTCCGTTGATGACTTTGTCAAGAAAAGTCAATACATATACTATACTAAAGAAGCTTTGCTAAGTGTCGGCAACGATGTACAGCTTTTTGCAGAGCAAGAGCAACTAACGGCGCACGGACTTTCCGTCAAAGTACGGTTATAAAGGATATTTTATGACACAGTTTTTTAGCAAAAAATATGAAAATTTGGTACCATATACACCGGGCGAACAGCCACGGGATATGCGCTATGTAAAGTTAAATACCAATGAAAGTCCCTTTGCTCCTACCAAGTTAATAAACAATAATATTGATGTTGGGATGTTAAGGCTCTACCCCGACCCAGAAAACACCGCAGTTGTTAGAGCATATGCCGATTATTTAGGGGTAAAAAAGGACAATGTCTTTGCTGGTAATGGTAGTGATGAAGTACTCGGCTTTATTTTTTCCGCATTTTTTGACGAAATCAACAAAGTTAGTTTTCCCGATATTACTTATGGTTTTTACCCAGTTTATTGTGATTTGTTCGGCATAAGTAAAGAGATTATTCCCCTAAAAAGTGACTTTACCATAGATATTGATGCCTTTGTTGCCACAAAAAACAGTGTAGTAATTGCCAACCCCAACGCGCCAACGGGCATTACCTTAACCCTTGACGAGATAGAAAAAATCCTGTCTGCAAGTAATAAAAGACTGGTAGTAATTGACGAAGCGTACATAGACTTTGGCGGACAAAGCGCGGTACCTTTAATAAGCAAGTATGACAACTTAATTGTGTGTCATACCTTTTCTAAGTCCCGTTCTCTTGCTGGCGCAAGGCTAGGTTTTGCCATAGCAAATGAGCGGCTAATTGCCGATATCAAGGCGATTAAGTATTCCTTTAACAGCTACAATGTCAACAGAATTACCGAAATTTTCGGTGTGAAAGCCATAGAAGATAATGACTATTTTGTGAATAATTGCAACAAAATCATTGCCAATAGGAACTTTTTAGTTAATGCTCTAAAAGAGCTTAACTTTGACATTTTAGACAGTAAAGCTAACTTTGTTTTGGCAAAAAATAACGCTCTTAGCGGTAAAAATTTATATTTATCATTAAAAGCTAGTGGTGTACTTGTTAGGTACTTTGACAGCGAAAGGCTAAGAGATTATGTAAGAATAACTGTGGGAAGTGTTAGCGATATAAATGCTTTGCTTTCCGCAACAAAAAATATATTGGAGAGCATATGAGAACAGCTAACATTACAAGAAAAACTAAAGAAACGGATATTACTTTATCCCTTAATCTTGACGGCAAAGGCTTAGCGCAAATAGATAGCGGTAATGGCTTTTTTGACCATATGCTAACCCTTCTTTGCGGTCACTCAAAAATCGATATGACTCTTGTTTGCAAGGGTGATACCGAAGTTGACTTCCACCACTCCGCAGAAGATATTGGCATATGTTTTGGCTCCGCGTTAAAAGATGCTTTAGGCGACAAAAAAGGGATTGTTCGTTATGGTGACATTATACTACCTATGGATGAAGCGCTTATTTTGTGTGCGCTAGACTTTTCAAACAGGTCTTTCCTTGCCTATAATGTTCCCACCAAAGCAACGGCAATTTGCGACAAAGACGACAATACGGTATCCAAAACAAATACTTTTGATACCGAACTTGTGGAAGAGTTTCTTTTAGCTCTGGTAAGGAACTGTGGTCTTACACTGCACATAAAAAAGCTAGACGGCACCAACACTCACCACATACTTGAAGGAGTATTCAAGGCGCTTGGTAGAACACTCCGCAATGCGATATCCTACGATATTAAGTTCCTTGACGAAATACCGTCCACCAAAGGAAGTCTATGATTGCCATAGTAAACTACGGCGTGGGCAATCTTTATTCCCTTGCTCAATCGCTAAAATATCTTGGGCTTGATTGCGTTATAGCAAATAGTCCACAACAAATTTCTGATTCTTCCAGCATTATTTTGCCCGGTGTAGGGGCTTTTGCTGATGCAATAAATGCTATAAAAAAGTCCAATCTACTTGACACTATTTACAAAGAAACTAGCAAGGGCAAGCCACTACTTGGGATATGCTTAGGGATGCAAATGCTCTTTGATTACAGCTTAGAAAACGGCAAATATGAGGGGCTTGGTCTTATTAAAGGAGAAGTTGCGCCACTTCGTGACATTCTTCCACCTCAAGCTAAAGTTCCGCAAATTGGTTGGAACAGCCTAAATTTTGTTAAGGATAGCCCACTTTTTAAGTACACACAAAACGGTGACAATGTATATTTCGTACATTCTTTCTTTGCTAACAACTGCCAGCCTAATACAATAGCAACAACCGAATATTATGCGCCAGTAACAGCGGCGGTTAGTAAGGACAACATATTCGGCACACAATTCCACCCCGAAAAAAGCGGCGTGGTGGGACTAAAAATACTAAAAGCTTTCTCGGAGATAGTATGAACATTTATCCGGCAATTGATTTGCTAAGCGGACAGGCAGTCCGCCTAACTAAGGGCAATTTTGACACCAAAGAAGTCTTTTCTTCGGAGCCAAATAAGGTGCTTGACTACTTCATAAGTTGCAACGCAAAGCACTTGCATGTGGTGGATTTGGACGGCGCAAGGTCGGGCGATAACGGCAATTTTGACACCATAAAAATGCTCGCTGATAGTAGTGATATTTTTATTCAAGTGGGGGGCGGGATACGGGACGAAAGACGCATAGAAAAGTATCTGTCTATTGGAGTAAAAAGAGTAATTCTCGGCACTGTTGCGGTACAAAACTTTGATTTTGTCAAACAGGCGGTAAAAAAGTACGGTGACGCTATAGCAGTTGGCGTAGATGCGCTGGACAATAAAGTCGCCACGCACGGGTGGGAAGAAGTTAGCGACATTGACAGTATGGATTTTTGCAAAAAATGCCTTGATGTGGGTGTAAAAACTATTATCTATACCGACATAAATACTGACGGAGTTATGAAAGGCACCAACATTGAGGCCTATTATAATTTAAGCAGACTAAAGGGTTTGGATATAATTGCAAGCGGTGGCATAAGCAGTTATGATGAGCTTTATATACTCAAGTCTATGGGGATTAGTGGGGCAATACTGGGCAAAGCGTTGTACAAAAATATTTTAGACTTAAAAAAATCTATAGAAATAGCGGAGAAAGAACATGATTAAAAAAAGAATTATTCCTTGTTTGGATGTAAGAGACGGGCGCGTTGTAAAGGGCAAGAACTTTACAAATATTGCCGATGTAGAAAGTCCCGTTACGCTAGCAAAGTACTACAACGAAAGTGGGGCTGATGAGCTTGTTTTTTATGACATAACAGCAAGTTACGAAAATAGAAAACTTTTTACTGACATTCTTAGGTCTGTAGCGTCAGAAATTTTTATTCCACTTGCTGTAGGCGGTGGTATAAATACGCTAGAAGATTTTGATTTGGTACTTAATAACGGTGCGGACAAAGTGAGCGTAAACAGCGGAGTGATTAAAGACCCGTCTATTATCTACAAAGCATCCCAAAAATACGGCAGTCAATGCGTAATACTGTCTATGGATGTAAAAAAAGTTGGCAATGAGTATCATGTATTTTGTAAGGGTGGCAGGGAAGATACTGGTATCGATGCGGTAGAGTGGGCGGTTTTGGGTGTCAAAAACGGCGCTGGAGAAATTGTGGTAAACAGCATTGACACTGACGGCGTAAAAAATGGCTTTGACCTTCCCTTGCTAAAAATCATTAGCGACAATGTAAATGTGCCAATAATAGCTAGTGGCGGAGCAGGGAGCATTGAACACTTTGTAGAGCTGTTTACAAAGATACCCGCCATTGATGCTGGTCTTGCCGCTTCGGTTTTTCACTACAAAGAAATAGCAATCAAAGATTTGAAAGATGTTTTGCACAAAAACAACATACCTGTTAGGTTATAGGAGGATTTATGATAAAAATTGATGATTTGGTATTCGATAATAACGGGTTAATAGTGACCGTTGTACAAGACTATTACACCAAAGAAGTGCTTACTGTTGCATATATGAACAAAGAGAGTTTGGCAATATCTATTAAGGAACAAAAAACTTGTTTTTATTCCCGCAGTAGAAAAGCGTTGTGGCGCAAGGGCGAAACCAGCGGAAATTATCAACACATTGTGATTATAAAAGCTGACTGTGACAAAGACGCTCTAACTATTGAAGTAATCAAAGACGGCCCCGCTTGCCACCTTGGTGCGGAAAGTTGCTTTGCTGACTATGTCTTTGCTAGCGAAAAAATAAAAGACTTTTCTTTGCACCAGCTTTTTGAAATGCTAAAGGGCAGAAAGGAAGAGCCAAAAGAAGGCTCTTACACATCCTACTTATTTGACAAAGGCCTTGACAAAATACTAAAGAAAGTGGGCGAAGAAAGTACCGAAGTAATAATTGCAGGCAAAAGTGGCAACAAAGCGGAAACAGTTTTTGAGATAAGCGACCTAACATATCATATTTTTGTGCTAATGCTCCAACTTGGAATAAGTGAAAAAGAAGTGCTTGACGAACTTGCAAGTAGGCACATAATCGACAAAAAGGTAAAACAAGAAACAATGAAATAAAATAGTTTAGCAGAAACAATGAAATAAAATAGTTTAGCAAATACCAATGAAATAAAATAGTTTAGAAAGAAAC